>CAZFDX010000001.1:0-1666 GCA_964518325.1 uncultured Alcaligenaceae bacterium
TCGGTGTGATCAATCTTGGTTTGTCCACGTTTGGTTGCTTTAACCGGTTCGACCTACCGAGCGTGCTGGGCAGGAGAAGGTGCCTCGGTTAGCGTGGATAATTTCGGTAGAGAAATCGATTTACGACTGGGTGTGAAGTCGGAATCGGAAGAACACGAATCGTTCAGACGTCGAGGTCGGAACGAAGAGGCCGGCTCTTGGGCCAAGGTCACCCCCGAGAGAGTGAGAAGCCCTAGCCCCAGTAACCAAGCTCTAATCGTCGTTCGGGGTTTGTCCTTCCCGAGTCGAGTAGTTTGGTGCTTCCTGCGTAATGAAAATATCATGCGGATGACTCTCCTGAACCGAAGCAGCGCTGACTTGGATGAACCGAGCTTTCGTGCGCAGTTCCTCTAAGTTTCGCGTTCCACAATACCCCATGCCAGAACGTAACCCACCGACCAGCTGATACACAAACGGGGCCAAGTGTCCCTTATAGGGAACACGTCCTTCGACCCCTTCGGGCACCAACTTGCCAGTGCCTGCCCCCGCGACCGATCCAGCTTCTTTCCCTTGGAAGTATCGGTCGCCGGAACCAGCCATCATCGCGCCCAGCGACCCCATGCCGCGGTACGTTTTGAAGGTTCGTCCTTTGAACAATATCGTTTGACCGGGTGATTCATCTAAGCCGGCGAATAAGCCGCCGATCATCACACTATGGGCGCCGGCCGCTATGGCCTTGGTGATGTCCCCTGAATAGCGAATCCCCCCATCGGCAATAATCGGAATTTCGGTTCCTTGCAAGCCTTTTCGGGCCAAAGCAATCGCAGAAAGTTGCGGGACACCCACTCCCGAAACAATCCGCGTTGTGCAGATTGACCCAGGCCCGATTCCTACCTTAACCCCGTCGGCCCCTGCATCGGCCAAAGCTTTCGCCCCTTCTGCCGTTGCCACATTTCCTGCAATAATGTCGATCGTGTATCTTCGCTTTAATTCCCGAACCGTTTCGATCACATTTTTCGAGTGACCGTGTGCCGAATCCACAATCAGAACATCGACCCCCGCTTCGATCAGGCTGGCGGCCCGTTCGTAATCATGAACCCCCACTGCGGCTCCGACCCGTAGGCGTCCGCGGCTATCTTTACAGGCATTTGGGTAGCGGGTGTTCTTGTCGATATCCTTGATCGTGATTAATCCCTTTAATCGATATTGATCGTCCACAAGGAGAAGTTTCTCCACTTTATTTTCCATAAGAATTCGTTCGGCCTCTTCCAAAGTGGTATTTTCCTTGGCGGTAATCAGATTATCTTTGGTCATGACCTCGGAAATTCGTTTGGTGTTGTCAGTCAAAAAGCGCAGGTCCCGCCGAGTGAGAATCCCCTTGAGGTACCCGTTGACGGTGATCGGAACACCCGAAACGTGATGATCTTCCATTAATTTACGGGCCGTCGCCACTGTTTCATCTGGCGGAAGGGTCACCGGATCGGAAATCACCCCATTTTCTGAACGCTTGACCTTATCGACCTCGCGGGTTTGAATCGGAATCGAGAGATTTTTGTGAATAATGCCGATTCCCCCTTCTTGGGCTAGGGCAATGGCCAGCTCGCTTTCGGTGACCGTATCCATAGGAGAAGAAACGATCGGGATATTCATACGGATATTTCGGGTTAAATGGGTACGAATATCCGCT
>CAZFDX010000002.1:0-1908 GCA_964518325.1 uncultured Alcaligenaceae bacterium
AGATGTTCGCGTTCCATTTTTTCAAGGGTCTCGGCATACAGATTTTCCGTGTCTGAAGATAATCGTTCCTGAATCAAGCGATCCCAATACTGTTCGGCCAAGCTGGCGGCGGTTTCGACCGGCTGCGGCAGACGGATCGGATTGGCTTCACCGCCTAACGGGGGAAGATCGTCGGCATGAATCACGGTACTCCGCGATTTCAGAACCGCTTGCTTGAGAACGCTTTGCAATTCGCGAATGTTACCGGGCCAAGAATAACTTTGTAATTGGGCCATGGCGAGCGGGTGAATCGTTTGGACTTGGCTGCCCAGTTCTTGGCGATACTTTTTGATGTAATGATCGACCAAATGGACCAAATCATCCTCTCGCTCGCGGAGCGGGGGTAATTTGATGGTAAAGACGTTCAAACGGAAGTACAAATCCTTACGGAATTTACCCTGTTCCACCATTTTTTCGAGGTCGGCATTGGTCGCAGCAATCAAGCGGATATTCGTCGGGATTAATTCTTGTCCGCCGATCCTCTCGAATTGCTGTTCTTGCAGCACGCGGAGCATTTTCACCTGAGCCGAAAGGGATAATTCCCCCACTTCATCAAGGAAGATCGTGCCGTTTCGGGCCTGTTCAAAGCGGCCGATCCTTTTGCGATCGGCCCCCGTGAATGCCCCCCGTTCATGGCCGAAAAGCTCGCTTTCAACCAGTTGTTCCGGAATCGCACCACAGTTAATCGCAACAAACGGTTGCATATTCCTTGAGGAATGTTGATAAATTGCTCGGGCGACTAATTCCTTTCCGGTTCCCGATTCGCCAAGAATCAACACGGTCACATCTTGACCAGCCACGCGGCCGATCGATTTATACACCTCTTGCATGGCGCGACAGCGCCCTACCAAATAATCACCAATGACCGGTGCGGGTTGCTCATCGGGTAAGGGGGTGGGGACACGCATAAGGGTGCTAGTCCGCAAAGCTCGGGTGATGGTGGCCCGTAACTCCGCCAGCTCTAAGGGCTTAAATAAATAATCAAAGGCCCCCTCCTTCATTGCTTCGATTACGAGGTCTGTGGTGCCATGACCGGTCATGAGAATAATCGGAACGCGAGCATCGATCTTGCGAATTTCCCGAAAGGTCATTAAACCCGAGGCATCGGGCAAATGAATATCCAGAACAATGACATCGGGGACAGACGTTTTCACTTTCTCTAAAGCATCGGCTGCTGTCCCCGAAGTGATGATCTGGTTGGGGGTTCCTCGGAAGGCTCGTTCAAAGGCCAGTTGAATGGTTGGTTCGTCATCAACAATAAGTAATCGTGTCATAGCGATTTTTCCCTAGGCAACCTCGCAGCGCTGGGGGCGTCTTGCAAGTTCTGTGGGATATGAATAACAAATTCCGTGCCAGTGGGTTTGAGATTGGTCACGGTAATTTTACCCCCGTGTTCTTCCACAATCCGTTTCGAGATGGCTAAACCCAATCCCAACCCCGTATCTTTGCCACTGACGAAAGGTTCAAACAGGCGGGGCAAAATGCTCGGGGCAATGCCCGGACCCGTATCACGCACCCGTAATTGAATCCCCTTCTCGGGGATCGATTCCAGTATCAGGGTCAATTCCCCCGATTGCGGCATGGCATCGAGGCTATTCAAACACAAATTGACCAACACTTGCCGAAATTGCTCTCGATCCGCAATCACGGAAACCTCGGTCTCGGGAAGTTGGGAGTGAATTTGAACTTTTTGTTTCACGGCCCGACCCCGCACGAGACCTTTGACCTCTTCCACCAATGATTTGAGATCGGTCTGTTGGCGATTCGCTTTCTGGGGGCGTGTAAAATCCAAGAAAATTTGCAGCGAACTTTCAATCCGACGAATTTCCCCTTCAAACAGCAGAAGGTCGTCTCGGGTGAGGGTATTGT
>CAZFDX010000003.1:0-6667 GCA_964518325.1 uncultured Alcaligenaceae bacterium
GGGGGATAGGGGTAACAATCGGGGGATCGAAAGGCGGGAAGTAGGCTTTAACGGAAGTGATCGAGAAAGTCATGAGTGCGATCACGGCCAGTAACATCCGTGCATTAGGTTGGGTCATCTGATTCCTCCTGAATCGACCATGAATGAGTTCACCATTTTTGCTAATTCACTTGGCTTCTCTATCGACCCTAGGTTCCAAAGGTTCGGCAAATTATCGGGGAATAATCTCAAAAATGACTCAAGGAGTTTTCTAGATTACGCGGTTTTACAAGTTGGTTACGGTGAAACGATTATTCCGGCGAGTTAAGAAAACTTGGGAAGTAGAGAAGTGAAGTTTCCTTGTGTGAAAATAGGAAAGAGCCGAAAAGGAGGATAAGTTGTTGCGCGAGATGCGCTCGGCCCCACCTTCAGCTTGCGAACGAATGGGGCCAAGGATGGCGATCAATAAGCCTTGGAGGGCTTCCAACGATGAAACGAATGTTAGCAGGTCTAACCCTAGGCCTTGGGCTTGTAGGGGGAACCCAAGCGGAGGAGACCCCTCCAGCTCGACTGATTGTTCCGCTTCCCAATCAGAATCAAAATTTGAATGCGACCCAATTTGCCAGCGATCGGGGCAATTCCTCCGGAATCGTTCGGACGGCAGCACCGGACCCATCTCGGCCGATTGCAGGGATTTTTACGGACGTGCCACGGGAAATGCCCAAAGGAAGCACGAAAGAAGATACCCCGATGAAGGATGGTAAGGACAAGGCAAATCCCCCGATGGTTCCCTATGGTTCCCCTGTGGTTCCGTATGGTCCCCCGACGTTGCCTTATCCGGGGGGGCCAAGCTATGTTTATCCTGCACCTGTGACCGGCCCTGTGCTTGGTTCGCCGATGATGGGCGGCTCGGTCGTGGGTTCAGGTCCTTTGGGGGCTGTTTCTCCCGCACCTTGGGATTATCAACCGGGCGTGGACCCACTGGCAATGGCAGGTCCCAGCTTTCTGACGAGCCGACCTCGTTTTTATGCCCAAGGGGAGTTTCTGTTTTGGTTCCTGCGCAGCTATAACGCTCCGGTACTGGCGACCATCGGCCCCGATGTGACCCCTACCCGTTTTCTCGGTGATCCTGGGGTGATTCCTTTGTACCCCACGAATGGGATTAACGTGAATCCGCAGTTAGGGGGACGATTGACCTTGGGGACTTGGTTGACCCAAAAATGGGCACTCGAAGGGGTGTTCTTCTTTGTGGGTGAGAAAACTGAGCAATTCGAGTTTAATAACCCAAGTAGCGTGTTGACACGCCCCTTTTTCAGCCTGAATCAGAATCGTCAATTTGGCGAGATTGTCAATGACCCGGGCCAAGCACGCGGGGGAATTGCCATTTCCTCCTCAACGAGTTTGATTGGGTTTGAACTCAATGCCCGACGTCGCATCTGGGATGAGTGCGACTCTCGTTTGGATTTCCTTGTGGGTGCCCGCTCCTTGGTTCTCCGTGAGACCTTGACGATTACAGAAAACACAGTGGGGCTTGTGGACCCTGCGGTTCCTACGATTTTCCAAGGACGAAATGCGACGATCGTAGATCGATTCCGAACCAATAACACCTTCTTGGGTGGGCAAATTGGTGTGAACTACGAACGACGTTGGGGGGCCTTCTCAGTCGATATGACGGCGAAAATTGCCGCCGGTGTGACTCGGGAACGAGTGGAGATCGATGGCTTCACCAGTCTGAACAATGGTACTCCCGATCGTCCTGGGGGGTTGTATGCTCTGGATAGCAATATCGGAACCTTCAAGCGAGACATTTTCTCGATCGTCCCCGAGGGTATGCTAACCCTCAACTATGATGTGAACTGTAATCTCCGGTTGTTTGCAGGCTACAACATTATCTACTGGAGCAACGTCCTTCGACCGGGCGGCCAAATCGATACCCGACTCGACGAAAACCGTATTCCGGACTTTTCTCGACCAGGCCTTCCGCCTGCCTCCGGTGTCGGACCCGTTCCTCTGAAACGAGGCGAAGACTTCTTCGCACAAGGGATTACCTTCGGGGTGGTCTTTAAGTGGGGTGCCCGCCGTTAATAATCGGGAGTTTTAATCAGGAATGCCCGAATCACTAATCGCCAGTGATTCCCCAAAAAAACTGTGATTTTGTCGATCCCCATCCTGAAGCACAACCTTTCGAGGTTGTGCTTTTTTTGTTGCGATTTGTTGTGAGTCAGTCGGGAGGAGGGAAAGTCAGTCGGGAGGGATGGTCTCTCGAAATCGATCCGTGAAAATGTGAAAGGGTGAAAGGTGCAACATGATTCTCCTACTATTCTCGCTCGGTGACTTCTTTACAATGCCTTTTCGACTGATGGAAATAGACCCCTGAAAGACATTATGCAGATCGCGAAAATTGAAGTCTCGATTTTATCGAACCAAGGTATTGATCCCCCTAAGAAAGGGAAGGTCCCTTTGTCGGCCCCGTTGGTGCCACCCCAATGGGTCGGGGTCACCATTCATACCTCAGGGGGAGGCGTTGGGTGCGCTTTTGGTGATTTTCCACAATCGGTCGAATTAGCTCGAAGTTGTATCGAACGAGAATTGGCTCCGTTGATGCAAGGTCAATCGATTCACGAGAATGAACGTCATTTTCTCCGTGTGACCCGTCATTTTGGCCCCTTATGGTCGGGATTGGTGGCTCGCTGTTATTCTTTGGTTGATATCGCTCTTTGGGATTTGAAGGCGAAATCGGCCCAGCTGACGCTCAGTCAATATCTCGGGGGAGTCCGTTCCGGTATCTCGGCAATGACGGTGCCCGCAACACCTTTGGGAAGCTCAGCCGAGGCGATCCTTTCGCAAGCGCGCAGTTCGCTCGATCAAGGATCGTTGGGGATATTGGTTCCCGTCGGTTCGGAAGAGCCACAATTCGATGCCGATCAAGTTCAGCACATTCGGGATGAACTGGGGGCCAATGCTTGGTTGGCGGTCGATGCGGGGGAGCGATTCGATTTGAATACCGCACTGGTTTTTTCGCATTTTCTGGACGATGTTCAGGCCGATTGGTTTGCCAATCCCGTTCCGCCAAACGATCCCGCTGGCTTGGCTCGCTTGGCTCAATCGACGGTCGTTCCCTTGGCTGTGGGAACCAATTTCCACTCGATTCATTCTTTTCGAGAGGCGCTGCAAGCCGGCCACGCTCGGGTACTTCGCCCCAATCCTTATCTCCTAGGGGGCTTGACCCCTGTGATCAAAATTTGTCAAGTGGCGGAACTCTTTCCGGTTTCGATCGTGCCCGATTGCCCTGAGCCGATGGGGGTTCATCTTGGTTGTGGTTTGCCTGCGGTCAGTATGATACCAGTTTGGGGGGCTGCGTTACCTCGATTGAATGGCGGACCGGTTTGGCAGAAAGGAAAACTTACGCCCAACCCCCAACATGGGCTAGGAATCACTTTCGGAAACGATTGACTATGAAACGTAAGGAATCCAAAGCCATGTTCGGGCACGATGGACCATGAAGTTCAAAGAATTCAAAGCGTATGTGGAACGAGTTTTGCAAACTCTACCCGAGGAATTTGCTCCTTACATGGATACCGTGATTGTCGAACTGGCAGAGGAACCTAGCCGTGATTTTTTGCTCCATCATGCCGATTTGACCGAAGAAGAAATCGATGCAGGGGAAACCATTTTGGGGTTATACGAACCCCTTTACGCGACCGATGATGACCTCGAAGGGCATATGCACCGCCTGTGGATTTTTCTTCAACCTCATCTCGATTTATTTGGCGATGACCCAAAAAAACTGCGGCTGGAAATCCGCAAGACCGTGATCCATGAACTGGCTCATCGCTTTGGTTTTTCGGAAGAGGACTTGGCCCGTTTTGAAAGTCGTGAAAATCCCTTTCCTGATGAGATCGAATGATCATGATACAAAACAGCAATCCTGTCGAAGCAACGCCGATTCGTAACCGCGATGATGAAGCGTCGTCAATTCGTGACCGCGATGAAGCAACGTCGAAAAAATTCCTATTCTGGGAACCTGTGTTGTACGCCTTTCTGTTCGCGATCTCTTATACTCAACCGTTGGCTTTTTATTCTAATCAGAATCAGTATTTTCTTCATCCGTTGGCGGATGCCGGTTTCGGACACCTTCAACACGATTGGCTAGCTCAAACGATCGATCCAACACCGTTGTTTTCTTGGCTTATGAAATGGGTGTGGGTCTTCTCGGGGATGTGGGGACAACAGGCGATTTTCTTCCTCACGCAGATGATCTATTTTCTGGCGTTGTGGAGCATTTTGCATTCGATCGGATTTCTCCCAAAATCGACAGGAGGCCGAGTGCTTTGGGCGGGTTTGTTGACCGCAAGTCATGCTGGAATTTTTCGCTATCTTTCCGATCGATTTTTGGGAGCCGATTATTTTTGGTTTTTCCAATCGGGGTTGGCCAATCAGTATCTTTTGGGGGCTGGATTACAACCGAGCGTATCCGGTGTGGTGATCCTTGTGGCGATAGCCCTTTTCACGCAGGGGCGTCCCGTGGCGGCTTGTGCGGTAGCGGCAGCTACGAATTACCTTCATGCCACTTATCTGTTACCCACTGCTTGGGTCGTCTGGGGGATCATGGTTCAACAAGCTCTGTCGGGGAATCGGCAACGGGCTATGTGGTGTGGTGGATTAGCCCTTGCGATCGCTTTGCCTGTGGTGATCTTCAATGCCATTCGATTTGGCCCGACCGATGCCGAAACTTTTACCCACGCTCAACAAATCATGGCTCATATTCGGATTCCGCATCATACCCGTCCCGAGCGTTGGTTCGATGTCATTGCTGCCCTGCAATGTGTCGGCATGGGGGTCGCATGGCTTTTCGTGCGACGAACGATTTTGTTTGGACCGATTTTCTGGATGTTGTTGTTGATCGGCCTCGGGATCGTTGCCTCGATTCTGACGAATCATCCCACGTTACAGCTGCTTTTCCCTTGGCGGATTTCGGCGGTATTGGTGCCTTTATCGACTGCGATTCTTTTCAGCCGAGTCGTGATCCTGTGGGAAAGGTGGCGTTACCTGTGTGGCAGCATTGGGGGAGTGCTGTTGGCGAGTAGTGTGATCGGTGCGGCGGTCATTTATCAGAATCGCTTGGGGTATCGGGAACCCGAATCGGAAGATTCTGTGTTGGAATATGTCAGGCAAACCCATCAGGCGGGCGAGCTTTATCTGATTCCGGCACGATTCCCGAAACCCACCAAGGTTCGCGGAGTTTTTTCTAATACGTTTGCCCCCCCCCCGAAACCCGATGCCATTGTGTATTTCGAGTTAGCCCGATTCCGACTCAGCACCGGTGCCGCTGTTTTTATCGATTTCAAATCGATGCCCTACAAAGATACCGACATTGTCGAATGGCATCGCCGAGTGAGCTTGTGTGAAAAATGGTACGCGCAAAAGGTCTGGAGCAAAGAGATCATCGAAGAACTTCGCCAAGAGGGAATCACGCATGTTCTCGTGCCGAAAACAATTTCAATCGAATCCCCTTGGTTAGAATTAAAAACCGATACGGGAACTTATGCGGTTTACGCGATCCGTTCATCCTAAGAAAAGGGGATCCGCCCTAAATACGGAGTCACGGAGCTACCAAATTCTCAGACACGAAGCGTAAGAAACTCAGAGACGAAGCAGAAGAAACTCAAAGACGAACCGGAATGCCCCGTTGCTGTAAGTACCGTTTCGTTTCTGGGATGGTGAATTCATTGAAATGAAAGATGCTGGCAGCGAGGGCGGCATCGGCCCCTTTTTGGAAAGCATCGACGAAATGTTGGGGGTGTCCTGCTCCTCCCGAGGCAACCAAAGGGATCGAAACCACTTGGGCAACCGCTTCGATCATCTCTAAATCGTAGCCGTTTTTGGTACCGTCCGCATCCATCGAGGTCAGGATAATTTCACCGGCCCCCAATTCCTGAACACGTTGCGCCCACGAGACGGCCTCAAGTCCAGTGGGTACTCGGCCCCCATTGATAAAAACCTCCCAGACGATGCGACCATTTTTGTTCACCCGTTTGGGATCGATGTTGACGACGGTGGCACAGCGACCAAATTTCTGCGAAACTGCTTGGATCAACTCAGGGATTTTCACTGCGGCGGAGTTCAAACTCACTTTCTCGGCACCCGCTTGAATGATTTGCGTGGCATCTTCCAAGGTTCGGATTCCCCCGCCTACGGTGAAGGGCATAAAAACTTGGTCGGCCACTTGGCGAATCATATCCAGCAGGATGGCACGCCCTTCATGAGAAGCGGAAATATCGAGAAAAACGAGTTCGTCGGCTCCTTCACTTTCGTACCGTTTGGCAATCTCAACGGGGTCACCCGCATCGCGTAGGCCGACAAAGTTGGTTCCTTTGACGACCCGTCCCCGATCGACATCTAAGCAAGGAATAATTCTTTTTTGGAGCATACAGAAGAATATAGAAAGTGTGCTGCTCACGGTACAGAAAACAAAGAAAGCCAAGAGGAGAACCTCTTCAAAGATCATTTATCAATTGATGGCATTTTCTCGGTGCAGGAAACAAAGAAAGCCAAGAGGAGTACCTCTTGGCTTGGAGGGAGACTTTACAGACTCTTGAGGAACGAGATTATTTCTTGCTACCGGTTTCCTTGAGTTCCATGACCATATCCATCAGGTTGGATTTCATTTCCATTTTGACCATCCCGC
>CAZFDX010000004.1:0-4007 GCA_964518325.1 uncultured Alcaligenaceae bacterium
GAAGGAAGTGCTCGGAGAAACGCCCAAGGTCATTTCGGGGGGAGATATTGTCACCACGACCTTGAGCGATCAAGTGACGATCGTTCCCGGACAAGAGGCTCGCATCAAAGTGAAGATCGAACGACACAATAAATTTACAGGGCGTGTCCCGTTAGAGGTGCGCGGGTTACCTCATGGGGTGCGCGTGTTAGATATTGGCTTGAATGGAATTTTGATTAATCCCAACGAGACGGAGCGCGAAATTACCCTTTATTGTGAACCTTGGGTGAACCCGATGGAGCATCCGTTTATCGTTCTGGCGAAAAGAGAAGGGAAAAATACCGAACACGGAGCGCGATCGATGTTGCTGAGGGTGCAGAAGAAATAGGATTATTTCCCATCAGGATTATTTCCCATCGCGATCCTGTTTGCCGAGAATCCAACCGGCTTGGCCAAACGGGCGAACGACTCCTTTTTCCCAACGATCAATCACTTTGGAGTAAGCCCCTTCTCCTGCGAAGGCATTGTGCCGAGCAATCTCTTCTCGGATTTTGGCGGCCGCTGCGGATTTGGTCGGGTCCCCCGGTAAATCGAGCAGGGAGTCGTCGGCTTTTTTCTTGGTCATTGCTGCGAGTTTATACCGAGCTAAATCGAGCTTACACCAAGCCTTGACCCCCGGATTGGGGACCAAATCGCTGAGGGTTTCGGCTTGGGGAATTTGGTTGGCTCGCAGCAGACATGCCAGCAAGCGGCGATACAACCAAGCCGAGGCATTCTTATCCAACTTGAGAATATCGGCCACTGTGTTGAGAAAATCGGGTGCTTTCTCTGCGGGGCATTGGCAGGCCAATTGCACGAGTCGGGCCGAACGATTTTCAAGAGTCGAATTGATTTCGGCTTGGCTTTTGGCTTTGGAAACATCGCCTTGCACAATTGCAGCCATCGCCAAGGCCATAGGGTCGGGTTGCTCTTTCTTTTTGGGGTCTTCTTTCGCTTCCTTGTTCAGGGCTAATTTTAGTCCCTGAAACATGGGGTCCACTTTCTCGCCCAAGACCATTGCGGGAATTTTACTGGCTTCCTCAACCTTCCCAAGGCGGAGCAACTCAAAACCGACTTGGGCCAAGGCAACTTGGCCATCGGCCGTATCGATGGGGAAGATACTCGTGGCAATATCGGCTGCCATGAGGGGTTGTTTGTATTGCACTAATCGTTCGGTCAAAAGACGCAGGCCGTACCAAATGACCTCCCGATCTTGGGGATTGAGCATGGCCAAGGTTTGTCGAATCTCTCTTTGAATCTCCGTCCAAGGCTTTTTCTTATTCAATCGAACTTGTTCTTCGTCGCCGGCGAGGACGGGGAAGGTGAGGGCCACTTCGATCAAAACCGCATCGCGTTCCGAGTTGGTGGTGGGCACTTTCATCAAAAGGTTGCGTGCGAGTTGCAAATCCTTCAGGGCGGATTTAACATCATCCTCGCTTGCCGCAATTCGGGATTTGTACTCCCCCGAGGCTCTCCGCATAAGAGCATGGAAAATGGGGTCGGTCGCACCTCCATTGGGTGATTCGATCGCTTCGACCGCTTTGGCCATGGTGGTTTCAATGCGAACGGCCTTACCGTAACCCCAAATGCCGTAGCCTGCGGTGCCGATCACTGCTAGGAAGAGGAACAAATAGATGGCGGTCTTGATTCGTCGTTTACGGCGTTCTTCGGGTTCTTCTGCATCACGCAGTTGGATCGCACCGGCGGCCGCGATGGTTTTACCTTCCACGACGGTGGCACTTCTGGCATCCATCACGTTGGACATATCGCCAAAATCGCGCTTGGCGAGAGTGGGAATACCATCGTTGTTTCGCCAATCGAGTTTCTTCTCGGCTTGAGCAGCGGGGACTTTGGTGGGGCGGCCACAGTCGGGGCAAATGACCATTTTGCCGGCCTTGTCGGGTTCGACAGTAAAATTATGATCGCAATGACGGCAGACTACATCGATGGGTTTACCGCTGGGACCCTTTTGTTCTGGCTCTTCAGAGAGGGCCGCCGCTGCGATGGTATCAATATCAATATCGGGTTCGGGGGAAGGTTTCGAGGCTGGCGGATTCGCACGTTTCGATGGAAGGGCTTTCGTCGGTGCAGGGACGATGAAACTTTTTCGGCAATTGGGATTTCGGCAAGTCGCCGAGCGACCGGCCAATTCGTCTTTAAGTTTATAGGGTTCGCCACAATACTGGCAGTTGAAGACAATCGGCATAGAAAATCCGCAGTCAGGATTGAATGAAAACCTCTTTCATTATCAGCGAAAGCTCAAAGCTCGGCAATGGGGTTAATTCCTGAGTTCTTGACTGTGCGATTCTTCGATTCTTTGATTTGCCGGTTCCGCGATCCCTCGGTTCTTTGATTCCGCAATCACTCGGTTTTTGATTCTTCGATTCTTCGATTCTTTGATTTGCCGGTTCCGCGATCCCTCGGTTCCTCAGTACCTCCCTCACTCTGTGGGGAACTCCTTGGTATCGTGGGTTGCATCTGCTAATATAATAGTGAGTTCGACTGGTATTTCTTGAAGGTATGGGTACATGTTTTCTTTGTTTAACTTGTCGTTCCCTATCTTTCGTGCCTTCGGGATACAGGTTCGATTGCACATTATCTACATCATTCTCACCTTGGGAATGATTACGCGGGCCTATGTTCAGAACCCCGATCATTGGCTGGAATTTACCCTGATTTGGGTCGTACTGCTCTTTTTCATCATTCTGCTACATGAATTGGGGCATTGCTTTGCGGCTCGGAAAGTCGGGGGAGATGCGGAACAAATTCTGATGTGGCCTTTAGGGGGATTAGCGTACTGTGATGTTCCCCCGACGCCCCGTGCGAATTTGATTACTACCGCAGGGGGGCCTTTTGTTAATGTGATCATCTGTAACGTGGCTGCCCTGATTTTGCTATTGGCAGGTTACTTACCACCGTTAAATATCTTCAGTACCAATCAACTTTATTATCCCGAACTGTATAGCACTCTCGGAAGTTCGGCTGTGCCAGTGGGGTACGATTGGCATTGGACCAAATTGGGATCAACCGAGACGGTCACGGGACCGGCGGTTGTTTTGCGTGATGGTTCCAAGTGGGTGATTCAAAATCAAAAGCCCATCGAGGTCGAACCTACGAAGTTCCCCACCTACCCCGATTGGGTTTTATGGGTGGCCCGCGTGTTTTGGCTCAGTTGGTTGCTGTTGCTGTTTAACCTTTTGCCTGCTTATCCCCTCGATGGGGGCCGGCTTCTGCAAGCGATCATCTGGGGAAGGACCGGCGATCCGCGAAGGGCTGCTTTGATTGCTGGCTATAGCGGGTTCGTCGTTGCGATTGTCTTTACGGTCTATTCTTTCGGCTTTGGGGACCCGCTTCATTTTGCGTTGGCGTTGTTCATTTTCTTCAGCAGTTACCAACTTATTTATGCCGAAACCTATAGTGAAGAACGGGGGAGTTTTGGCTACGATTTCTCGAAAGGCTATGCGAATTTTGATGATACGGAACCTGTTCTCAAAAAGCCGAAACGACTGGGCTTTTTTGCTCGGTGGCGTTTAGCCCGCTTAGCACGAAAGACCCAACGCGATGCCGAACAACGCGCCAAAGACGAAGCTCGGCTGGATCAAATCCTCGAAAAAATCAACCAACACGGTAAAGATTCTCTCACTTCCGAAGAGAAGAAGTTTTTAGAACGAGTTTCTGCTCGGTATCGTAATCGACCCTAAAACTGTATGCTGCCGATTCGATTCCAAGTCGGTCCCCCGACTCCTGAATTCCATTTCATGGAGAGGCCTTGTTATGGCTGAAACGCTCACATGTCCGACCTGCGCTGCCGTCATTGGTATTCCGAATACAGGGATTCCCCAAGGGGGAATCGAATGTGTGTGGTGTGGGACAAAATGTAGTCAACAAGCCATTGAGCGAACCGTACCTAAAAAGGTCGATCCAGCACAAGCTCCATCTCCATCTAATAAATCCCAACCACAACCACAATCTCCATCTCAATCCCAATC
>CAZFDX010000005.1:0-9524 GCA_964518325.1 uncultured Alcaligenaceae bacterium
CAACTGAGCCGTTAAAGGGAGTAACTCCCCGATTTTGACCCCCGCTAGGGAAGAGTCGATCGGTTTATATTTCCCGCGAATTTCTTCGGGGGCATCGGGTTTCAGATCGAAACTATCATGATGGGAAAGCCCCCCCCCCAGAAAGATCAACACGACCGATTTGGCCCGTTGTTTGGGTTTGGTCGCTTTTGAGGAAGATTGTTCGGCACGCAGGACCGATTCCAAGGAAAGCCCCAAGGTCGAAATCGCCCCGACTTGGAGAAGGTTTCTTCGTGAAAGGTGAATGTTCAACATGATCGATTTTTGAGGTTAGGAGTTAGCGTTTGCAGGGCGATGTTTCACGGTTAACGGTCAATGGTTAAAGGTCAGGGGCGATGTTTCACGGTTACGATCAATGGTTAAAGGTAAAGTTTTTAGAATTCAACAAGGCCCAGAATAAATCTCGGAAGACCTCTTCCCGAGGATCACCGGCCTGTAGCAATTCCAACACGGCTTGACGTTCTCGGTTGTTGGCTTTGCGAGAGTGAGTCACCAAGAAAAGTTCGTCGATCAACTGGTTATTATCGGGAATTTCTTTTAGGAGTTTGGCAAGCCGGCCTTCGTTGGCTTTGATCTTCTTCACAATCGCATCACCATTTTGCAAATGAAGCAATTGGGGCATGGTCACTTCGCCGTTGCGTTCACAGGCGCAGGCAGTCACGCGATCGGACTTTCCGAATAAGGACAGGAAATAAACCTTCACTCCCGGATCGGGGATTTGGATGGCACGCATTCCTTTGGGATACCCCGAGAATTCGTCGGGAATTTCGGTCGCTTGGCTAATCGCATCGAGGAGAACTTCGGCGGGCAAGCGGCGGGCATAGTAATGCGAATAGAAACGGGTTTCGCTTTCGTTGGTCGGTTTGGTGGCGCTGGAAAGTTGGTAGGTCCGCGAGTTGAGGATCACTTTCATCAGGTGCTTAAGGTCCATTTTTTTGTTCGCGAATTCCTCCACCAAGGCCTTCCACAATTCGGGGTTGGTCGGTGGATTGGTGGCGCGTAAATCATCCACCGGTTCAACCAATCCCACCCCGAGATAATGCTTCCAAAGGCGATTGACCATGGCCCCTGCAAAGTATTCGTTATTCGGGTGGGTCATCCACTCGACCAATTTTTCGCGTGGGTCCTCGTGAGGGGCAATGCTCACCACAGAACGATCGAGCGGTTGCGGTTTCAAGAATTGTCCCGTGCGTGGTTGAACAACCCCAATGGGATTTTTGTTCGTGTTCGGGTCGGGGTGAGATATTTTGAGAACGGTACCAGTCCGAGGTTCTTTGCGGTCGAGTTTGATGCGACTAAAGAACGAAGCAAAATGATAGTAATCGTCCTGCGTGTATTTTTCTAACGGATGGTTATGGCATTGGGCACAGCCAATTCTTGTTCCCAAAAAGGCCTGCGCCACCGAGGCAACGACTTCGGAATTTTCACCGTGCCGATGTTCCCCGACCGTCACTACATAATATCCCACCGCAGGATTTTCGAGAGAGTTGCCTTTGGCTAAAAGAACATCGCGGGCCAGCTCATCCCAAGGACGATTCATCGCGACTTGTCGGCGAATCCAGTTGTGCATGAGGCGAACATTTTTGGTTCCCCGCACATCGTGATCTCGCTCTTTCCGATTCTGTAGCAAATCGCTCCATTGCAAGGCCCAATAATCAACGTATTCGGGCCTTTCGAGTAACGAATCAATCCATTTTGATCTTTTGTTAGGTGAGGGGTCCGCCAAAAAGGCCTTGACTTCGGCTGGTGTGGGCAAAGTCCCAATAGTATCGAGAAACACACGCCGGATAAATTCCTCGTCGCTACTCAAATCCGATGGCTCGATGCGCAATTGCTTCAACTTGCCAAAAACATGAGTATCGATGAAATTATTCCCAACGGCGTATTTTTCGGCAGGAATATCATTGTCAAAGGGGATAGTAAAAGAACTAATGGCGACCTCGGTCAAAAAGGCAGCACGAACAGCGGTCTCTCCCGATCGTTTCGCGGTCACTTTCCCTTCGCTGGTCGTGGTCACCACCGCAGGATCGTTCGACTCAAACTTCGTCAGCCAAGTGACATCCTGTTTGGTTCCGTCACTGAATTCGGCGATTGCTTGTAGGGTCAGGGTTTCCTTCGGTTTCAAGGTTTGATGGGGGGGAAACACCGATAATTTCACAATTTTGGGATCGGCCTTATTCGGGCCGGGCGCACCATGGGCAATCCATTTTTTCAGTGTTTGATATTCCCGCGAGTCGGTCGTGAACAATTTGCCGCCCTCGTGGGGGATTTCTGCAATCGCCTTGAGAAGGAGTAAACTTCGTTCGGGGGCAGAAAGATCGATCTTGCGGCCGTGAAATTCACGCGTTAGGGATTTATAATCCATCTCGGGGGCATAACCGCGAAGACTGAGCCGAAACCCATTCTGGCCGGCCCCTTTGCCATGACAGGCACCTTGGTTACAACCGGCCCGAGTGAAAATGGGGACAACTTCATTCAGGAAGGAAGGGGATTCGTCCGCAGCCATGGCCGTGATAGGCCAAGCTAAAGGGCTAAGTGAGATAAGGAGGACTGGCAATAAGATTCGAGACATTCCAACAAGCCCCTGAGGAACACAGTGAACCCTGATTGATACGGGTCCGGCAGGTCTATTTGTATCTTAACTAATGTTCGCCGGTATTTCAACGAAAATTCGTTCGCGTCAAATCATCGGGGGTTTGTCGTCGGGAGTTTTCGGAACCTGCTTCAAACAGCCGAATTTTCAGATCGATTTCTCATTCTTTTGCGCTTCTTCCGTTAGTTTCAGGAACACCTCTTCGAGAGAACCGGCGAGGTCGGCTTGATTTCGCAGCTCTTCCAACGTCCCGCAACCAATTAATTTTCCATGCTCCACAATCCCGATGCGGTGTGCCAACTCTTGGGCAATATCCAGCGAGTGAGTGGAAAGAAAAATGGTCGTTCCCTGTTGGGATTGTTTCAAAAATAGGTCTTTGAGTTCTCGGATACTTTTGGGATCAAGCCCTACGGTGGGTTCGTCGGTAATAATCAATTTGGGTTCGTGAATCAAAGCGGCCGCAAAGACGGTCCGTTGTCGCATCCCGTGCGAATATCGTTCGGTGAGATCATCCACAAATTCATGCAGACCAAACAGGTCGATGACCTCGGCCATTTTGGCTTCGCTTCTATCTTTGGGAATCCCATAGAGATCGGCGATGAATTGCAAAAACTCTCGGCCGGTCAGCTTCTCATAAAGGTAGGGTTGATCGGGAACGTAACTAATCAATTGCCGAGCGGCATCCCCTTGCGTGCGAATATCGAATCCGCCGATAGTGATGGTCCCTTCGGTGGGAAAAAGGAGACCGCAGAGCATTTTGATGGTTGTGGTTTTTCCGGCCCCATTGGGTCCTAAGAAAGCGAAGACCTCACCGGCGGGAATTTTGAGCGTGAGGTTGTGGACGGCAGTTTTGCCACCGTATTTTTTCGTGACATTTTGAATATCGATCATGGGAGATTATCGCGCCTTCAAGATCAGGTTCGTGCTGCTACCCGGCCGGAACAGGTAGTCGCCGTTCGGCAATTTGGGGTTTTCCAGATCAATCGAAATTCGGGCCGTTCTCCCACTGGAATCGATTGTTTTATCTAGGTAACTTAAACGACTTTTGAATTCGTTATTCAGTTCGGCCTCTTCAGGAACGGGCCAAATGTGAATATCTCCCTTTTTGGTGCCGACGACAAAAAAGGCAGGTTTATCCTTCAATGGTGGCGAAAAAGCCGCGGCCGTGGCGGGGGCGTATCCCTTGGTCACATAGCGAATCAATTCGCTTCCGCGTGCTTGGGCCGAGGGTGCCCGAAACAAGTGAACAATCCCTTCGGTGCCACCTGCCGACAAGAGCAAACGATCTTTCAACTGCGGATATTGCGGCGATAACACCGTAAAATTATGGAAGCGCCCCCCTTCGGTCCCCAAGTTCAACGATCGTTCTCGACGGGCTTCTCCTAGATGAATCACATCCAATCGATTCTTATCGGTATCGACATATAAGCGGTTACCGTCTTCACTGACGGCAGGGAAAAGGACATCGCCCGTGCGAGAATCGAAACGGTGTTCCACGAAGGCCCCCTTCTCACCGAGTTCCCAAACCAAAATGGAAGGCTCTTTGCCAACCGAAATCAGGCGGCCTTGCGGGGTCAGGGTCAATTGAGTGATTTGGCTATGATGCGCTTTGCTCGGAAGGGTGTACTGCTTTTTACCGGTTCGGGTTTGATAAAGGTGAATGCCCCGCTCATCGGCAACGGTCGCCCAATTCCCATCGGGGGATAAGGCCACGGCGGTAACCACCCCTTCGGCCTTGGGATCGAGTTTGCGTAAAGGCTCCTTGGCGAGGTTCGCTAAATCGTACAAATGCAAATCCCCCGAGTCCGAAGGTAACAGCAGCAGCGGTTCTTTCTGGGCCACCGCAAGGGTCCGAACCGCCGAGGGCATCTTCCACGATTGCAACACTTTTTGCTCGCGATTCCAGACCCGTACCCAACCATCTTCCCCAGCGGAGACGATCAGCGCTTGACCTCCTACCTCGGTCAGAGCAATCGCCGTGATCGCTCGATTCGGGGTGTGCTGGGCAAACGTGTCGATTTCGCGAGCCGATTGGTAACGGGTCACTTCCATCGAAACTTCATCACCCATGCGAACTCGATTGAGGTATTCCACCTTAAGGCTTCCTTCCACCCGCAGCCGTGAAAAATCCTGAACAACGAGAACCACATCGGTTGAACGTAAAGATTCCCGTTGATTCCGATGGATCGACACGACCTCACCCGAAAGGGCCGAGCGTAACACATACTGCGAAAGTTTATCCTCGGCCTTGTCCAACTCGGCTTTGCCCGTGATGACTTGCCCTTTCTCCTTCACCAGTTCTGCCTCGTATCGTTGAACTTCGGCCTCGGCACGGGTCACCTCTTGGAGGGGGATGGCACCGGCACCTCGTTTCAGATTCTCGGCCAAATCCGATAGGGCTTTCACGACTCTCTTCAGGGCATCTTCCGATTTCTCTGCGGCTTCCAGTCGCGCTTTGGCCGTGAGATAATCGAACTTGGCTTGCTTATCATCCAGAAGCACAACGATTTGATCGCGCTTGACCACATCTCCTTGATGAAGCCGACGATAAAATTTTTGACTTGCCTCGTGTTGGAAAATATCTCGGGGATCGTATTTCTTGGCTTGCTCCTCGGGGATTTCCACTCCGATCCAATCAATAATCGCATCGATCTGACTGGAAATTTCATGTCGATACGGTGCCGTTAAATGACCCGCAGGGACAAGGATAAAATCCCCTGCCGACTCCCCTGAAAAGGGGGTATATTCTGCCCGTTCGTAAAGGGCAGGACCTATTTCTTTTTTGGTCACTTCCGGTTCGATCCCGTTGGATTTTCCCGTGCCACTTTTGGGCGGGTTGCAGCCGAGCAGACAGATCGAAAATAGCCCGAACAACCACAAACGAGATCGCATAAATTCCACTCCGAAATTCCGCTTCAACACATTGCCAATATCATCAGCGATGACTTGACTCACTACAAGACGGAAACCACTTTTCCGTGAACGATTCTACAATAACTCTTTGCGACTCCCAGATAGGCCATGATCCTGATAACCCTCGCCGAATTATCAAAGATCAGCCTATCCCCCCCTTGGAATGACTTTGAGATAGGCCATGATCCTTGCAACCGATGTGATTCGTCACAAACGTGATGGTTTAGAACTGACTACCGAAGAAATTCGAGCGTTTGCCCAAGCGGCGGCCAGCCAAGGTTGGGAAGACTATCAGCTTTCGGCCCTGTTAATGGCCATCTTCCTTCGAGGGTTTTCCAAACGGGAGACCGCCACCCTCACCGCTGCCATGACGGAATTTGGGGAACGCTATTCTTGGGAGGAGATCGATGGACCGAAGATCGATAAGCACTCGACGGGGGGAGTCGGTGATAAAACTTCGTTGATTCTGGCTCCGTTGGCTGCCGCCTGTGGAGTGATTGTCCCGATGATGTCGGGGCGAGGATTAGGACACACCGGAGGCACTTTGGACAAACTCGAATCGATTCCGGGTTTTCGGGTCGATCTCTCGCGGGACGAACTGAAACGGTGCTTGCAAACGATTGGCTTCGGCATGATTGGCCAAACGCAAATGATCGCTCCGGCAGATCGAACTTTGTATCGCCTTCGCGATGTCACCAGTACGGTAGAAAGCATCCCGTTAATCACGGCTTCGATCCTTTCCAAAAAATTGGCCGAGGGAATCGATGGCCTTGTTATGGATGTGAAATGTGGCTGCGGAGCCTTTATGAAAAACCCCGCCGATGCTTTTGCTTTGGCCGAATCGATTATCTCGGTGGGTACCGCCAACGGGCTTAAGACCGAAGCCTTGGTGACCCGTATGGATGCCCCATTAGGCAAAACCATTGGCAATTCTCTGGAAGTCAAAGAGTGTCTTGCCACATTACAGGGGGGGGGGCCAAAAGACCTTGAAGAACTTTCCGTTCTTTTAGCGGCCCGAATGGTTTTACTGGGGGGCTTGGCTTCCGACGAACGCGAGGCGGCCAAAAAGGTGCGCAGGGCTCTCGAATCGGGACAAGGCTGGGAACGCTTTTTGAAGTGTGTGGAACTTCAGGGGGGCGACCCCAAAAGTATCGAAAATGTCGATCGGCTTCCCCGTTCCCAGCATATCAAAATCCTTCGGGCCGAGAAATCGGGCTACATCTCCGAATTACACGCAGAAAAACTGGGACGCGCCGCCATGCTCCTCGGGGCGGGACGACAAAAGGCTTCCGCCGCTATCAATCCGGCCGTAGGGTTGGTTCTTCATGTTCATATTGGTAACGAAGTTCAGCATCACGATGAGATTTTGGAAATCCACTACGATGACGAAAACTTATTAACGAATGCGTTACCTTTGATTCAAGAGGCCATTACCATTCGTGAAGAACCAGTTGAAATCCCCCCCTTAATTCTCTCCAAGAGTTGACCCCCAAGATGAGCTTTCCTGCATGAGGGAACCGCAAAATGTTAGCACAACTGGTCGAATACTGGTTAACCCCAAGTACCAAAGCCATCCGAGCCATGGGGTACGTCCCCGAAGTGATTGGCATTCGGGCACGCTATGCCCGTTGTGCTGCCTATTGGGAAGAACATCTGAAGCGAACCCGAGAGGTGATTCTCCAAGGGGCTGCCCGTGCTCAGAAACGTCGCAAAGCGGTCATTCTGGGGGGGGGGCTATTTCATGATGTCCCCCTCTCTGAATTGTCGCAGATGTTTGAAAAGGTTGTGCTGGTGGATATTGTGCACTCGTTTGTTTCGCGGTGGAAAACCCGACGATACCCGAATGTGCATCGCCTCACGGCCGATATTACCAACACGGTCGAAGCCTTGTATCGGGTGGCTCATCGGGAGGATCAGCCTTTGCCTATCTCGGAACCGACACTTCTGCTCGATGATCCCGAACTAGATTTTACTGCCTCGGTGAATTTATTATCGCAGCTTCCTTGTATGCCCGAAAGTTATTTGAAAAAGCAACGTGCCCATTCTCCCGAAGCCATTCGAGCTTTTTCGGCACAGTTAATCGAAGCCCATTTGAACTACCTGAGCCGACTCCCCGGCGCCGTGGCGTTGATTACCGATATTATGCGTTTGAAGATTGATACCCTTGGTCGGGTGGTTGAAAGACGAGATTTACTTTATTCGCATGTGCTTGGGAAATTTGGCAGCGAATGGGATTGGCGTTTGGCCCCAATTCCGGAGGTCGATCGAAATTATCACTACTTTCGCCGCGTCGTTGGTATCCCCGATTGGAAGTAGTCTCTGGTCTATTCGCTCTCGCTTATTTCCCCCTCGGCATGATCTCCAACGCATCACCATTTCATCACTCTGGTCACGGCTCGTTTTGCGCATCACCATTTCACCGCTTTGGTGACGGCTTGTTCAGGGAAAAAATCGTGCCGAAGAATGTAAGCCGATCGGAGTGAAAGGGTATCTCTAACTGAAGTACAAACTTATCTCGGCTGAGGAAATCAACTCACGGCTCCAAACCAAAGGGCGCTGTGACCCGTTGCTTGGACTCTCTGTCGAGACGCCTGCAATATCGCCAGTTGGACGCCTGCAATATCGCCAGCGACGAGCAGAAGTGTCGGTACCGAGGTAGGCAAAGCCTGCTCCTCCCGACCCAAGCGAAGGGGCGTTTTGCCCTCCATTTGCGTTGGCCTGAGAGAAAAGGACAGCGAACCCCGTCGATCTGATACAATCCGATTATCCGATCTTTTCGGAATGAATCTCCCGATCGAATTGTCTTTCCCATTAGAATGCATCGATAGGATTGTTTGACTCGCCCGAATAATGTTTTGGTGACCCCTGCTCCGCCGAGTTTTGGAGTATCCTCAATGAAAAAACGATTGACTCGACGACACCTTTGGGGATTGTTTTTGACCGTGCCGATTTTTTTGCTGTTCGGCGGTTGTGCGTATGCCCACACCAGTCATGCTGCCCGTCAGGTATCGAATCGACTTTCCCAAAAATTGGCGGTTCCTGTTCAGTTTGAATCGCTTTCAACGGGCTTGCTCTCCACAGAAGTTCGACAACTGAAACTTTTTGAACCCGATGCAGATACCCCTTGGTTCGAGGCCAAACGGGTCAAACTGGGGCTTTCTCTATTCGGGGCCGTGTTCGGTTTCATGCCCGATTCCGTTGAAGTTGAAGACGTAACGGCCTCCCTTCGATTCGATAAAGAAGGGGATTTACTCACCGTTCTGCCCCAAACCGAAACTTCCGCTAGTGCTTCCTCTACTCTGAATCTCCCGACGTTGGCCATTCAAAATGCCTCGATCACGATTCAGCAAACGGGCCATCCGACCACTTCGTTTTCCAATCTTCAATTGGCATTGCAAAAAGGGGAAACGTCGAAGCAAATGGTTCTTTCTGGCGAAATGAACGATCCCGTATTTGGTGAATGGCGAATCGAAGGAAATTGGGATGCCCAAACGGGTCAAGCTCATGCCAAGGTCGCAACGAAATATGCCAAACCCATCAATATGGAAACGTTGCGGAAAGTTCCCTTTGTGAATCCCAATGCGTGGAAAGAAATTCATTTGACCGGTCAAACCACGGCCGAGCTTTTTGTGGATGTGGACGTAAAAGCACAAGATGGCACCTATCGGCTGGTTCTCCAACCGACGCAAGTGAACGGCTTTGTTCCGGTCGCAGGTTTGACATTGGAAGAGGCCTCGGGAACGGTCGTGGCCCGAGGTCAAACTCTGGAACTGATCGACGTTAAAGCCAAAACGGCCGAGGGGGAAGTTTTTGTTCATTCGTTTATGGACTTTAGCTACAAGGATAAGGACATTTTTTATTTCGAGACCGAATTTGAAGGGGTTGAAGTCAGCCGTTTACCCGACAAGTTAATGCTTCCGAAAAAGCTAGAAGGGAAAGCAACCGGTCAAGCACACTTTGGTTTCACTGCCTTGGTGGG
>CAZFDX010000006.1:0-1696 GCA_964518325.1 uncultured Alcaligenaceae bacterium
GTGCATAGTTTTCTTTGTAAACTTTGCTGGTGCGGTAGTCTTTTTGTGTGCCGAGCACGCTGTCTTCGATGATATAAAGGGCAAGTTTGTCTTGTAAAGAACCGGCCTTGAGGTAGTTTAATTGGAGTTGAGTATTAACCTGCGTATTACCGTCGTTACCGGCAGTGGTTTTGTGGTGCATTTTGATGAGGACGGCGGGTTCTCTTGCCATCTCTGCTTTGGCGAATTGCTCCCATTGTGTATAGGGAAGGACGTATTTATCATTAACAATACGTCGATTAACCATACCATTCGGCAGGGCGGAGGCTTTGGAAAAAGCATACAGCTCATCGCCGATAGGGGTGCGGAAGTCTTCTAATTGATAGGGGGCTTCCGGTGCCGCGAAAATTTCAGTTACATGAATTTTAGACGAAATGACTTGATGACCATAGGCTTTGATTAACTTGGCGACCACTTCCGACGCGGCGGGACAGTTACCGCACGACCAACCCGTGAAGTCCTCAATAAAGACATTTTGCTTGGTTTCGACGGAAACGGTGTCGGTGCGCTCGGTATCCGTAACCTTTTGACCGAAAGAGCCTTTGGTTTTATAAGGTGCATCAATCACTTCACAACTTGCAAAAAATGCCAGCCCTATGAGCAAGTATGCCGGTAATAATCTCATGCTTATCTGATTTAGCCCAAAGAAACGAAATCTGTAATTATTATGCAATAACTTTTTGACCGATAAGTTGCATTGCCGTCCGAATCATCGCTTCGGTATCGTAACCGCATTCGGCGTAAAGTTCGGCTTGAGTGCCTTGATGAACGACTTTGTCGGGGATACCCAAACGAATGATCCGATTCGTGTAACCGTGATCCGCCATAAATTCCAACACCGCCGAACCGAATCCACCCTGAATGCAACCATCCTCCACCGTAATCAGGTAAGGATATTTTTGACAAATATGATGTAGCAGTTCTTCATCTAAGGGTTTAACGAAACGCATGTCGTAGTGTCCGGCATTAATACCTTTTTCCGCTAATGAATGAACAGCTTTAGTGGTTAAATTACCGATTGCTCCGATGGTTAGGAAAGCAATTTCAGCACCCTCAACTAAAGTTCTTCCTTTACCTATTTTGATTTTTTCAAAGGGAGTTTTCCAATCGAGCATCACACCGTTCCCGCGCGGATAACGAATGGACATCGGTTGCTGTACATCGTCGGAAACGGCGGAGAACAGCAGATTGCGCATTTCCTGCTCGTTCATCGGGGCGGAAACGATCATATTGGGCAAGATACGTAGGTAAGCTAAATCATAGACTCCGTGATGCGTTGCGCCGTCTGCCCCGACTAATCCGCCACGATCTAAACAAAAGATAACTTTCAGGTTTTGGATGGCTACATCGTGAACCACTTGGTCGAAACCGCGTTGCAGAAAGGTTGAATAGATATTACAGAAGGGGATCAATCCCTGTGTAGCCATTCCGGCAGAGAAGGTTACGGCGTGCTGTTCGCAGATGCCTACGTCAAAAGTCCGGTCGGGGATTAGTTGCTTGAGTTTAACCATACCCGACCCTGAAAGCATAGCGGGCGTAACGGCAACAATTTTTTCGTCGGCTTTCATCAGTTCGATAGCCGTTTCACCGAAAACGTCCTGAAATTTAGGCGGAGAGGGCTTATTTTCAACCTTATTACGTGCTACGGCTTCTCCCG
>CAZFDX010000007.1:0-11889 GCA_964518325.1 uncultured Alcaligenaceae bacterium
CGAAGGCTTCAAAGCCGATGGGGTTGTCGGCAGCGTTGAAGGAAAGGAGGTCGATTATCTCGCGGAACGAAAAGGAGAATGGACCGTTTTTCTGTTCGTTTCCCAAGCCAATTTTGGCAGCCCCACATACCGGTTCATGAAATCTCTTGATGCTGAATTACCCGAAAATTCTGCAGGGGTCGCCATTTGGCTCAATGACAACAAGCAGGACGCCAAGTATTATTTGACCCGTGCGGCTAAATCCCTGAACTTTGGCAAAATCAGTTGCGGTGCTTTTGGAGATGCCGCAGGGCCAAAAGGTTGGGGAATTAATACCGATGCTCATCTCACCGTTGTCGTTGCTCACGAGGGAAAAGCAACGGCTGTTTTTGCCTACAAGGTCGTGAATGAGACCGATGCCAAACAAGTTGTCGAGGCGATTAAAAAGAAAAAATAGTCCCTCTCTAGATAGGTGTGGATAACATCTGATTGATCTGGATGAAATCTGACTGATGTGGATGAAGTTCGACTGATGTGGATGCATCGGCTCCACACACTTCGGAATAATCCAGTAATCCCCTTAGCTATTACTGCTGCTGCTGTTGCTGCTGCTGAAGAAGTTGCTCCTCTGTGTTGTAATCATCGGCTGCAATGGAATTACGATGCACCACCAAAGTGGGAACATCTAACGGTGAAAGTTGATCGTGCCACATCAGTGACGGGAGCCGATCCAAGGTGCGGGTGGCCACTTTCACACGAATCGTTTCGGTACCCTCACCCCGATAAATCCCCTTGTTGGGGGGGACGTCGGTAAAATCTCGACCGATGGCCACTTTAACAAAATTGTCGTGGATCGGGCATCCATTCGTCGGATCAAAACCCGACCAACCAATATCGGGAAACCAGACCTCGCACCAAGCATGGCTTTGAGAATCCTTGTTCGGTCGGTGGATATATCCACTGACATAGCGAGCGGGTAACCCAAAGGAACGCACAATCGCAATCATCAAATGAGTGAAGTCTTGGCAAACACCCCGACCACGAGAGAGAACATCATCGATCGGTGAGGAAGCATCGGTGACATGTCGAGCATATTGGAATTTCCCACGAATATACTCGGCCACCTGACAAACCCACATGCCGATCCGCCATCCGGTGTTAGGCTTCAGAGCTTCTAGGTGCGGGGCCAAAAGGGGAGTTTCCCGAACGGGGCCATGAAACGGCAGATAGTCCAAGGTTTCCGTATCGAGTAAATCCGAATGGAGCGGAAAAGTGGCCTGACTCCGCATCGGATCATTGTCCGAACGTTCAGTGACCACCACACTGGCAGCTAAGATACGAATTTGTTGCTTCGGTGCGAGAAGATTAAAGTGATGAACCCGATTCCCGAAACCATCCACATAACGGAATAATGTAGCTGGCTCGCTCACATCGATTTGAAAGGAATGGCAACGCTGGAAAGCATCGCTTAATGGTTCCATTCGCAGTTCGGTTAACCATTCTCGAACGGGATGCGAGTAATCGATTATGGTTTCGTGTTGAACTTCAAGGATCATTCTTATTCAATCCTCAGTTACTCTAGGGCCTTAGTGAAGCGCATATTGTTTTTGCATCGACCGACTAATCAACGTACAACGATTGAGGCAATCACTGAGTAAACTTTTTAGCTCGGCGTTGCTCATCTCTAGATTATCAAGATAGGTCAGTTCATTGACTAATCGCCCCACATGCCGGAGGGCCTCATTATCACTGCGATGAGATAGTTCTCCGCTAATGGCGGTCAGGGAGTTCATCATCGTGGTGGCACAGAAGCGGACCGAGTGGGGAAAGTCGAGATTCAACAGTAAAAATTCCAGAACCCTTTCACCATCGACGCGGCTGATATAAAGACGCCGATAGGCATCATAAGCCGCACAGGTTTTTAGGACGGCCGCCCAATGCAAGTTGGAAAATAAGGTATCGCCATTCTCTTCAATGGGGGCAAGGTCCAGTTGCGATTTTAAGACCAACAATAAATGCTGTGCTCTTTCGAGGTAGCGACCTAATTGAATAAAATGCCAACCCTCATCGTGCGTCAAGGTGGTATCGCAAACCCCGTGAAATAATTGGGTACCATTTTGGACCGTTTCGCAAAATTCACTCAGGCTTTCGGTCACTTGGGTTTGAAAATCTCGATCGTTCAAACGCCAGTACAATTTATTCAAACTCCGCCACATTTCGGAAGAGATCGAATCGCGAATACTCCGAGCATTATTCCTTGACCGATTCAAGCAATTCATAACACTCCCCTGATTGCTCATATCAAGGGTCAACCATCGGAGAACGGTGTAGGAGTAAGATTCGCCGGGTTTAGCCGGAGGTGGAGTTTGATTCAAAGAGCGAAACAGATAATTCCATTCCTCACCTTCTTCACTACCGGTAACCCCGTGTAAATCGAGTTCGAGGTGGAAAGTCACATCCAAGGAACGGGCCACTTGCTCGGCTCGTTCGAGATAGCGACTCATCCAAAACAGGGCATCGGCAACACGACTGAGCATGGATTAGCCTCGCTGTATTTGTGATTGGGAAGAACCTTGCGATTGAGACATTTGCGATTGCGACTGTGATTGAGACATCTGCGATTGAGATTGGGTTTGAGCGAGGGAACGCTCGGCCAGCACCCAAGTATCTTTGCTCCCCCCCCCTTGAGAGCTATTGACAACAAGGCTCCCCTTGGGCAAGGCCACTCGGGTTAGCCCTCCGGGTACGATGACAATCTTCTCTCCGTAAAGGACGAAAGGTCGCAGGTCCACATGTCTTCCTTCCAGCCGATTTTCCACAAAGGTCGGGTGAACCGAAAGTTGAATGGTCGGTTGAGCGATAAAATCTCGTGGGTTTGCCTTAATGGCTGCCTTGAAATCTTCTTGCTGCTGTTTCGTAGAAGCCGGTCCCACCAGCATCCCATAGCCGCCCGATTCATTCACTCGTTTCACCACCAATTTATGAATGTTCTCCAGAATATGGCTGAGATGCGAGGGGACCTCGGGGCGGAAAGTTTCGACATTATTCAAAATGGGGTCTTGTCCAAGGTAAAAGCGAATCATCTCGGGAACAAAAGGATAAATCCCCTTATCATCGGCGATCCCAGTACCAATACTATTGGCCAAAGCGACCTTTCCTGCTCGGTAAGAGTTGATCAATCCGGGAACACCCAGAACACTATCCGAACGAAATGTCAACGGGTCCAGAAAATCGTCATCGATACGGCGATAGATGACATCGACCCGTTTGCGTCCCCGAGTGGTGCGCATGTAAACTCGGTTTTGATCGACTAAAAGGTCCCGACCTTCCACCAATTCGATCCCCATGCGTTGAGCCAAAAAACTATGTTCAAAATAGGCCGAGTTATACATCCCCGGACTGAGTAACACAACGGTTGGCTTGTCCGAAGTGGGGGGGGAAATATATTGGAGAACCTCAAGGAGTGCCGCAGGATAATCGTCATTAGGAAGCACTTCGTAATCATTGAAAAGGGCAGGGTATACCCGTTTCAACACTTGGCGATTTGTGAGCATATAACTCACCCCAGAGGGGGTACGGCCATTATCTTCAAGAACAAGATACTCGCCGTTGGCAGCACGAATCAGGTCCGTCCCGCAAATGTGGATATAAATCCGTTTGGGCACATTCACGCCGACGAATTGCCGTCGAAAATTCTTCCCTTGGATAATCAAATGGGGGGGGATTCGTTTCTCCCGAATAATCCTTTGCTCGTGATAAATATCCCAGAGAAATTCGTTGAGAGCAATCAGGCGTTGTTCCAGTCCACGAGCAATGAGTTTCCATTCCTGAGCAGGAATAATTCGAGGCACGGGGTCCATCGGCCAAACCCGTTCGATTCCCTCTTCGGCCTGATAAACCGTGAACCCGACGCCATCTTGTCGCATGCTTAAATCGGTCATCGCTTTGCGGCGTCGAAATTCATTGGCCGTGGTTTGTTGTAATCGATGATAAAGGGGTTTGTAATGTTCGCGGGGTTGCAGGTTGGCATCCAACATTTCGTCGAATGCTTCACCAATGCTATACTGCGATAGCAGGTCGGAGGAAGAGGAGGAGGTCGGAGAGGTACTGGGTTCCATTCGCCGGTTTTCCTGCAGTATGCGTAACCTTGTGGCTTATTTAGCGTAAAGCCTGTGCAGATAGGGGAAGATTTTCCCTGAATACCCATGAAAAATCGTGGGCTTTTCAGGCAATTTTCCACGTTATACCGTTCTACGTCCGGAAATTCAACAAGTTCAGTGCCAAATCATGACATTCCTTCAACACCTCTTTTCTTATATCCTAGTTCAGAAAGCCCAATCTAAAACCTTTTAGTATCATTAAGATTTATGTCATACTGTTTGGGAATTCTCACCCGACAAGGGATTGTCTTTGCTTCCGATTCGCGTACTAACGCTGGGATCGATCAGATTAACACCTCTCGTAAGATGCATACCATAAACGTACCGGGTGAACGGACCTTTGTGCTACTTTCGAGCGGGAGCTTGTCCCTCACTCAATCGGTTCTGACCCTCGCGCAGCAAGAGTTTGAACGCGGGGAGGGCTTAGCGGTGGTACCGAACTTTTATCAGGCAGCCCGATGTATCGGCGAGCATATCCGAACGATCGATAAAATGGATCGGCAATACTTAGAGAAAGATCACATTGCCTTTTCGGTGAATTTCATTTTAGGTGGGCAAATCAAAGGGGAATCACCACAACTATACCTGATTTATGCCCAAGGGAATCCGTTGCAAGCCACGCCCGATTGCCCTTATCTGCAAATTGGGGAAATTAAGTATGGTAAACCGATTCTGGATCGGGGAATACGATACGAGGCCACCAGTTTAGAAGAAGCCGCTCTGTGTGCATTGATCTCTCTCGACTCTACTATGAAATCGAATAAATCGGTCGGTCCGCCGATTGATTTATTGATCTATAAGAATGATGAGTTCGACATTCTCCATCGCACTCGGTTTGAAGCCAACGATCCTCAGTTGATGACGATCCGCTCGCTTTGGGAGCAAAAACTGAAACAAGCCATCCGTGAAATGCCCCCTCTCAACCTCGTCTGATTTTTCAAGAATCATCGCTCTTCTTGCACTTTTGCTCAGGGGTATCGGAAACCATGAAGGGGGAATGGTCAACCATCAAGAAGGTTGTGTGCGACTCCTCCTTTTCTTTTATCCAAACGTGGATTTCTCCTATCCAAGCGTTTATTTCTTCTATCCAAGCGTTTATCACTCGAATAAATTAACACTCTTATTACGAGGGTGAACTTCATGACTCGTGCGATTGGGCTGGTACTGCTCGGCTTTGGTCTCTCGACCCTTTCTGCTGCCGAACCTTTTACCTTCGATCCAAATCCCCACAACCTCATTGGAACCAAAGTGCAAGGGTGGAACCTTCATGTTTCACCCGATGGCCAATATCTGGCCACCGCACAACAGATCGCAAAAAAGGGGATGGTTCGCCTTTGGGATATTCAGAAAAAACAACCGATTTTCTCGGTGCTGGAGCCGCAAGGGGGCACTCGCAGTGTTCTCTTTCACCCAAACGGAAAATATCTCATTACGGCCAATACCGATTCGTTTGTACGAATCTATGCAGTCCCTCAACTCAAATTGATCCAACAGTTCAAAGCTCATGAATCGGGTGTGAATGCACTCTCTATGGATGGCAAAGGGGAAAAACTCGCTACAGCAGGGGAAGATCAACTCGGTAAGGTCTGGGTTTTACCCGAAGATTTTTCTCGCGAGATTAAATTGTTGGGTGTCGCTCAGGGGCATGCCGATGCCATCTTATCCATTGCCCTTAGTACCAAGGGGGATAAACTCGTCACCGGAAGTGCCGATGGAACCGTTCGCACTTGGTTGCTTGAGAATGACAAGATCGTTCCCAAGATTCGCTACACCGGTCATGAATCCCCCGTAGCGGCCGTGGCCTTTAACAATGAGGGAACCAAAGTCGCTAGTGGGGGGGGGGATCGAAGGTTGCATCTTTGGGATGCCGAGACGGGTCGGCGGGACCGATTCGGTATGGGGCATATTCGGGGGATTACGGCGCTGACCTATGCAGATGCCGGAAAGAAAATCATCACCGTAAGCGGGGACGAATCGACCCAAACTCTTGGCGAAATTCGCATTTGGAATGCTTCGGGGCTGACAGCAGGGGTTTTAGGCAGCCACGATGATGCGATTCGAGCCGTGGCCACTCGGGGCGATGGCAGCGTCTTCACTTTGGGGCGCGATCGATTCATCAAACATTGGAACGTCACTACGAAATTATTGCAATCGACAATCTTCCTCACCTCAGAAGAAGAGAGCAATCTTGAACCCATTCCTGTATTCTCCCTTACCAGTGATCGTTCTCTCATGGCGATCGGTTCTCTGTCCGGAGAAATCCGATTACTGGATTTGAGGACAGGGGAGTTTCTGGGGACGCTAAAAGGTCATAAAGGTGAAATACTCTCATTAGCATTCGATCCTCAGAATCAATGTTTGGTGAGTTCTGCGGTGGATCGGACCATTCCATTTTGGGATATTCCCAAAACGGCCTCTCTTCACTCGATCCCCACACCGGAGGAACTGATTTATTCGCTGGTGTTCTCCCCCTCGGGAAAAGAGATCATCACAGTGGGTTCCCAACGTCGTGCCAAAATTTGGACTAAAGAAGGGAAAGAGATTGAATCATGGCAGGCAGGTCTAGCGACCCTGACTGCATTGGCTGTTTCTTCGGATGGTAAAAGGATTGCGATTGGTGGGCTGGATCGCGTGATTCGTATTTGGAATAGCGAGAATCTTCAACAAGACCCGATCGAACTCCGAGGTCACGCCGGAACAATCAAGGGCCTCGCTTGGTCGAATCAAGATACCTTGTTGCTCTCACTAGGGAGCGATTCCCAAGCTCGGGTCTGGAACCCCAAAGAGAAAGAGATTATTTATACCTATAAAGCCAGCGATCGGAACTTGCAGTCTGCCGCCATTTCTCCGGAAGGAACCTACGCCGTTTTTGGAACGAAGACTGGTGGGGTAATCATCGTGGATTTACGCACCGGATTAGTCAAACACGAATTTGCACAACATCAAGGTTCCGTGAATGCCGTGATGATCTCGCACGATGGCCAGACGATTTTTTCTGCAGGTGCCGAGGGTACTCTCAAACAATGGAAGGCCGGTGAACCGGCCTTACCTCCCTTAGCGCGACTCGATGAACATAAGGGGGCCATCTCAAATTTGGCCCTTTCTCCGCAAGGTGATCGACTCGCTTCCACAGGTCGTGAGGGTTTGATCCGAATCTACGAAGCCAGCACTCGGAGGCTCCTGCATCAATGGCAAGCTCATGAGAAAGAAATCGTGGCCTTGGCTTGGGATACCGAAGGCAAAATTCTTCTCACCGCAGGGGCCGATCAGCTCGTTCGAGCTTGGAGCGATTCCGGTATCAAAAAATGGGAGCATTCGCATCCCTCGGCGGTTACAAGTTTGGCGATCACCTCACAAGGCAAAACGATTGCAATTGCAGGGGAAGATCAGGAGATTCTCTTTCTGGATTTTGATCGGAAGGAAAAATTTCGAGCCAAGACCACCGTACCCGCGCTGTCGATGGGGTTTAGCCTAGACGGTTCGGAGTTGTATGCCGCAACGGATAGCCTGTTCGTTTCGTGGGATATTGGCAATGGGAAACGAGATAGCCGCTCCTTGGGGGATTTTGTCAAGGAGCAAGAAATCCGCATTCTTTCCCTAGCCGTGGCTCATCAATCCGATCAGGTTGCGTTTGTTCAAAAAGGGTTAAAATCCACCATCCATTACACGATGGGGGTCGGTGAGAATCTCACTATCCAAGCCCTTCCTCAGGTGGATGATGTGGTGAGTATCGCGCTCTCAAGAAAAGGAGAATATCTGGTTACGGTCGGTCGAGATGGTTATGTGAGTGTGTTTGATCTACCTGCTAAAAGTCGGATACGACATTTTCGAGCAGAGGATGGCCCGCTGACTTCAGTTGCGATTTCTCCGGATGGACAAACGATTTTTACAGGCGGGGTTGAAGGAGTCGTTAAGGTCTGGCCCACCCTGCAAGATTCGACCCTGACGGCCGTGGCCGAATATGGCACTCAGACACAAATTTCGCCCGATGGAAAAACGCTTTCGGTTGCACTTGGGGAGAATCTTCACCTGATACCAACTGAGACAGGCACACAGTTCACCCGTCATTGGGGCGACAGCAAATTGAAAAGAGTGACCTATCAAACGAAGACCAATCATGGTAACACGATAGCTACAGGCCATGAAGATGGTTTGATCGTGCTTTGGGATGTCTCTACGGGAAAAGAAATCGCCCGTCTCGAAAGTCATTCCCATGCAATTGAATGTTTGGCTTTCGATGCGAAAGGGAAAAAGCTCATTTCCTGTGCTAAGTCGCCAAAGGTCAATCCACTTGATGACATCGAACCGACGGAAAGGGTCGCCGAACTCAAACTTTGGGATGTTGAAAAAAGGTCCGTGATTCGGAACTTCGATAATGCCCGTCAATCCTCGGTCATCTTATTTCACCAAAACGAAACCGAATTTTTGACCGGAAGCGTGGATGGGTTGGTCCGTGTTTGGAATCTCCAAACTGGTGTAATGACTCAATCCTTCCCCGCCCATGAAGGGATGGAGATTCGCGGCTTATGGTGGGATGCCGATCAAAAAAGATTGTGGACTGCTGCCACAAACTCCTTAAAGCTGTGGAAAAATTTGTCCGGCGATGGTGAAGCAGAATACCCCCTCTCACTAGGGGGGGGGCTTCACCGAGCAATCCCCTCGCCCGATGGCAAAAAGGTCATGCTCACGACGCGACAATCCTCCGGCGGGTTAGTGATCTATGACATTGCCAACAAGAAACAGACCGAACTTTCGTTGACGGGACCTTCAGGGGAGATGGCCTTCTCTGCGGATGGGAAATTCCTTTTCGTAGCAACGGGCTATTACTCGCCGGATGTTTCCCTCGGGGCGGGGGGATGGCCCCGTTATGTGACACGGAATTATTCTCTCACAATGGATGATCCTCCGCGTGTCGTTCCCACAACTTCACTGGCAAGCTATACGACATCGGCGTTCAGCGTGATTCACGCTGAAACCAACGACATTTTGTGTACTTTCTCCACCACTCGACATAAACCGGCAGGGGTTACGCTTTCTAATGATAATCAAAATTTGATCGTGGTGGGAACGGGTCGGACCATAGAAATGCAAGTGTATCCGGTCGAGCAATTCACACGGGTGAAAACCCTGAAGTTCCCAAAACCAATACGGGGACATGCCCTCAGCGAGAAAGAACTTTTTATCGTCGATTCTACGGGTATTTCTTCGTTCCCTATCGGCACGGTTGGGGCAGCTCGGCCTACTTGGCAACACGAACAGCCCGAACTCACTGGAGAAATTCGCTGCACTTCGGACGGGAAGACCATTTTGGCCCAGACCAAGACAGGCTTTATCCTTCTGGATTCCACTGGAAAAAAATTGGCGGAACTCGATCAAGCGAAGCAGGCTAGTCTTTCTCCGAATGGAAAATGGGTCGTCGTTTTACAAAATCAGGAATATGAGCTTTGGGAACTCCCTTTGGCGAAAAAGGTCGGTAGATTTTCACAGGTTCCGCAAGAAGTGACGGGCATTGCCTTCGACAAGGATAGCAAAAGGGTCTTTATGGCAAGTCGGGAAAATGCCATCCAAATTTATGATGTCGAAAGGCGAATCCTAGAGCCAATCGGCAAGATCAATCAAACCGAGAAAGGTTCCCACGCGATAAGTCCCGGAGGGGATACCCTAATCGAAGCAAGGTCGAACTACGGGATTTTTGTGCACGATCTCCAAAAAGGAAGGCCAATCGCCAGCGGGGGAAATGGCAAGGTCACCCGTGTCATCAGCAGTCAAAACGGCCAATGGATCATTGCCAAAGAAGGAACGAAGAACATATTGTGGAAACGATAATTCCGAAGGGTCATTGCCAAAGAAGGAACGAAGAACATATTGTGGAAACGATAATTCCGAACCTCGATATTCTATTTGAGGATTTTCACTATATCGCAGTGAATAAACCAGCACCGTTGTTAACACAGGCCCCAGAGGGGATTCCTTCACTCGAAGGATGGGTTAAGCAATATATCAAGATCAAATATCAAAAGCCGGCAGGGGTTTATCTGGGGATTCCACATCGTTTGGATCGGCCTGTGAGTGGCGTGACAATCTTTGCCCGAAATACCAAAGCAGCCTCAAAATTAGCGATTCAGTTTCAGAATCACACGATTCAAAAGGTCTATTGGGCGATTGTTCAGGGGAAGCCCGTTTCTCCCGAAGGAGTGTGGCAGGATTGGCTTTTGAAATTACCCGAAGAATCACGAGCGGTCGTGGTGGAGGCTCAAACTGAAAAAGCAAAAGAGGCGATCACACATTATCGTTTACTGGCCTCTCACGAACAGCACAGTCTGCTCGAACTCAGACCCAAGACGGGGCGCATGCACCAGCTCCGCTTACAAGCATCCACCCGAGGCTTACCTATCCTAGGCGATGATATGTATGGGGGACCCCTTCCTTTTGGACCGCATGCCGACTTATATCGCGATCGTGTGATTGCTTTACATGCTCGGGAATTGAATTGGTTTCATCCGTTCCGCAAAGTGGACATCACCTTGCAAGCGTCACCTCCCAAGTATTGGCCCCAATGGATCCATTCACTCGGATCGTGATGATTTCAATAGGGTCATGATTCCAAGATGGTTAAATAATCCCGAAACGATTCGGCAAAAAAGAAGATCGTAGCCTATTTGCTAAAGGCTTAGAAAGTCGAGGTCTCCGAAGGTCAATTCGGTTTGCTCGATTGCATGGCGGATACGCTCGGCACTTCGGAACATGTTTCTTTCGCGAAGTCGATCCGCCAGATTTTTCATCCGGTTCAAGTAACGGGTTCCCCGACCCCGAACCGCCGAGAGAACCCTTTGAGAAAAGACTAAATCGACAGCATAATCCGAAGGCAGCAAAGTGACGGCATTGGCAAGGTAACGCTGCACATTCTGAATAGCCACCGGAGAAAGATGGATCCCCGAGCCGTATTCGGGAGTCGTCACTCGAAGAAATCCCAGAAGTTGCTCGATTTGTAGCCAGCAATCTTGCGGACATTCCTGAGGAGGCTTATTCCATTTCTCCACAAAGGTGTTGGCCGAGATGCCTTTATTCGAGGGGGCTATCGCCGTCTGGCTCAATGAAATATCACTGGGGTTCATAGTGATAATCCCCGCCAAGTCCGCTAAACGTAAGGGGAGTTTGCCACCCATGCCGTCGGTAGTAATCGAGCCAATGAATCGGACATTCGGATAAATGTTCAGGGTCTCAAACTGAAGATCGGGACGTTGATAGAGGTTAAGGGCATATTTTCCTGCATGTAAAAACGCAGGTAGTAATCGGGAAAGATAGCGTTCCATTCGCGCGAGATTGGCTTCCACAAAGTGGATGAAATAAATCCCCTTTTTGCCGGATTTCCAATCTATCTCGGCTTGCCGAAGCCGGTTGAGCAGTCCCGTACTCCCCATCAGGTAACGATCTTTCGCAGGATCATATTTCCCCAATAATTCCGTATCGTCCTTCCAAGTGGGTGCTACTTGAATTTCTAGGCTTGCGTTCAAATGCCCTAGGGCCGAGGCCAATACGCGATTGGCCAACGCATGCGGATAACCAGCCGGACCCGCTATGAACGTGAACGGGCTTGTTTTCACAGAGATATACAGGTTCGCGGCAAATTCGTTCGAGACGGTCCAACCCAAGGCACGATATTCCTGCAAGATGGAACCAATCAAAGGATGTTCATCATTTGGTACATCCAGTTCCTTTGTGGGGCACACAGCAACCACCTCGGGTAAGG
>CAZFDX010000008.1:0-4429 GCA_964518325.1 uncultured Alcaligenaceae bacterium
CCCCCACTCGGTATACATCTCCCAGCCGGCCCAAAGACCCAGTTCAAAGAAATCGGAGCTTAAAAGGGCTATCCGTTCCCGTGCTGTGAGACGGTTCTTTTCGTGTTGCCTTTGGATCGCTTTGGGACCACCCCCAAGCCGAATTTCTGCTTCAATCGCTGAAAAATCCATGATCTTGCCCCAAGGAAGAGGATTTTACCATTATGTTAAATGCCTTTGGTATCTCAAAGGGTTCTAATACATAAGATGGGGAATCGATGCTATCGTCCCCCCTAATCCTAAGGAGAAACGACACTAAGCAGCCAGAGAAAGAAAAATTTCGGAAAAAGGTTCTTCTTGATCCAACACCACAAAGCCATGACGAATAAGTTCTAAAAGAGCAAGGAAATAGCCAATCAAGCGGGCACGAGTATAGGGGGGTTGAAAAATGTCTCGGAATGAGGATCGCCCCGATACCGTGAGATGCTGTTTGATTTTCTCTTCGTAGACTTGTTGAGGGGTATCATCCGCGATAATATGTGTGGGTTCATTGGTTTGGGTCTCGCGAACGAGTCGGGCAAAGGCACTGAGCAGGTCCCACATTTCGACCTTGCGGAATCGCGGTGAGCTTCCTCCTTCACCTTCCTCCTCCGAGGGTTGCCGTGCGTTGTGAAAATGTCGTTCCGATGCCAATTGTTCAAGTTGAGCAGCCCGATCCTTGGCTCGACGATATTCCACCAGTTGACGCACCAACTCCCGACGGGGATCGACCTGTTCCTCTTCGGTTTCCTCTGTATTGTGCGGCAGCAACATCCGGCTTTTGATTTCGGTCAATGTGGCGGCCATCACGAGAAAATCACCGGCTGTTTCTAGATCGATAATCTTCAGAGCATCGAGATATTCCTTGAACTGATCGGCAATTTTCGCTACCGGAATATCGAGAATATCGACCTCTTGTCGCTTCACGAGATGAAGCAACAGGTCCATCGGACCATGAAAAACGTCGATCGCAACCTGATAATCCACCTTGGCATTTTGCCGAGGAATGCCGAGAATCGCAAGTTCACTTCCTCACTTCAGGGAAATTTTTTGAGTTTTATGGTTAAGTCCTTGCTACTTAAGGCTTGGGGTCATAAAACCGGAAATAATCCCGTATTGGGATATGACGTTCTGATAACCTTGTGACCCTTATTCAGGGAGATTTTCCGTGTTTCTAGCTGATTTCCTCGATTGGACCGCCAACAACTGGTATTTCTGGATTCCCGGTATGCTTGTTATCTTGGGGATTCTTGCCCTTGTCTTTAAGATGGTTCGCAAGAAAGAAGACGAGTAATTCACTTTATAACAAGGATACTCTCAATTACAATACTTTGCTCCATAATAGGCTTGGATTCCCAAGCCTATTTTTATTAGGGGATACCTCAGCGTGGAACGGATACTTCGGGGCTTTCGCCTCACATCAAGCACTACGGGCGATTGGCTACGAACTCGTTTCCTCGTGAATCCCGATACTTGATGTTGCCTTAATTCCATCACAAAAATTCAGCACCTTTCGCCCTAATGGTCACCCGTTCCCTGCCCCCAAAATTTCTCCCGATTCCTGCCCAAAATTCCCCTCAACCGAGATTGTGTTGGTCGGCGCTTCGATTATCTTGTTGAGAGAAACTTGTTGGAGTCATTAAAATGGTCACAAACATTACTCATCATACCACTTGCCCTACCCAAATTACCTGCCAAGTTTGTGGAAACCCTACCTATCAAACTCGTGGAGAAAGTCGTTGTACCTATTGTGGTTTTTCTTTGTGTGTGGGTTGCGAAATGTCGGAACCGGAACCCTTGGAAGAATCTCCCACCGAAACGGAGTGACCCTCTTGATTTCTTATTTTCGTTTGCCCCCTTTTTTCATGCCATATCTGAATATTTTATCCATTTCCCCTCACTTGCCCTGTCGCAAAAATCCCTATTGACCAATCAAGACTTCCTCGTTTACCATGTTCGGGGTAATGAGTTGAAGTAGCTGATTCCCCAGTTTGGTGAGACGAACCAACCTGCAGCGATTTCATCAAGAACAACCTGATTTTTCCCAAGGAGGGGTCGAATGAAGCGCATTCTGTTCACAGCAACTCTGATCCTATTTGCTGGCTTGCCGGCCAAGGCGGGGATCATACCGATTAATGTCGATGTGACCCGTGAAGGAAACTATTATCGCTGGACCTACGATATTCTCGTTCAGTCGGATACGGTCGTGAAAACCGGTGATTTCTTCACGATTTATGATTTCAGTGGCTTTGTGGCTGGAAGCGGAGTCGCTCCCGAAGGGTTTGCCTTTTCGTCCGCAATGATCGGGGATACCCCGAGACGAACCCTTCCGAGCGATAGTGCGACGATCCCGAATTTAACCTTCACTTACACCGGTACCGATCCCATCACGGGGCCACAAGAATTCTATGGATTCTCGGCTTTGTCAAGATATGGTCACAGCACCTCTGAAGCGTTCACGGCTCAAACTCACCGCCAACGGGATGGCGTGATGGATAGCAACATCACCGATACAACGACTCCGGTCCCTTGTGTGGTTCCCGAACCTTCGACGGGCTTACTCCTCCTCGCGGGTATCCCGTTGATGGCCCTTGGGTATGGCTACCGACGATTCCGCCGCCTGAACACCGACGTCTAAAACTATACCAACTATTGGAGCTTGTCGAACGCACAACCGATGGTTATTGGTCGACCGTACCATAATTCTTCGATCGTACCATAATTCTTCGATCGTACCCCATCAATCAATCCGAAGCCTGAGCCTAAGACGCTCAGGCTCATGTTATTAAGTTGAATGATTACTTTTCCGAAAGAAATTTCTAAAAAAATTTCAACCTCACTTGTTTCTCATCAGAAAAACTTGTCATACTCATAAAGGAGAGGCTTCGGAGAGTGTGCCATGTTGTTTCTTTGGGTTATCACGGCGGTTCTCGTTCTAATCGCAGTGATTACAGGCTCGAATGCGTTGCTATTACTTCGGCATATTCGTCTTGGTCCCGCGTTGGCCTCAACCGAAAAAGCCTATCTACGAAATAAAGGGTACCGGCGCCTTTTGAACGCAGGTTTTATGTTGCTGTTGGCAGGGATGTTCGCGGGGGGAAGCCTTTTTGGTTTGCATAGTGAATTCGAGCGAATCATGCCCCGCGACCGAATCATTCCGATCGAGGATCGTCCCGAGGGCGATAAAGTTTTCCTCAAATGGTGGGCCATTTATTGGATTTCCGTGTTGGCCACGGTGGCCGTTATTGCCTTTATTGCCCTGTTGGACCTTTTAGCGACGAATCATTATGCGAATGCAGAAATTCGCCGACTTCGCGAGGAGAATCGGGCGATTTTAGAACGAGACTTGGCCCTTCATAAGGTCTCGCAAAATCAACAACGAACCGGTTTCGGCGGCCGATTGGGTTCGAAATAATCCGGTAAGATGACCTCCAACGACGTCTCAGCTGGAATAGTGGTCTCTCACTTCGCCTCAAGGTATCTCATCCTGACTGGTGGTCTCTGAATTCGCATCCAGATATTTCAAATTGCATCGAACCACGATCTGATCTTACCCAGTTGAAAAATCCCTTCCTCGGGTTAAATCTGTTTTTGGGGATCGAGTAGGGGGAGAAACTGGTGGAGAAACTGGCATGTTCGCTGAATCAATCAAACGTGTTTGCTGTGTTATGCTAGTAGCGTTTGAATGACCGCAACAGCAACGGCATCGGCCAATAGGACGAGTAAGCACGCCCAGACGACGCCGGATGTGGTGGCTTTCCCTAAACCTTCGGTTCCGCCGCTGGCTCGTAAGCCATGAAAGCAACCAGCGATCCCCACACAATAACCAAACACAAAGGTCTTCAACCAAGCTGCGATGACCTGATTGAACATGTTGGCAGAACGGAGTTCTTTGATTGATGCTTCAAAATACTTCAGCCGCGTGGTTGAAGAAACGAGATTCTCGGCCACATAACCACTCGAAATCGCGATCAGGGCAATGAAAATATGAATGATGGGTAAGGCCAAAATACAGGCCCAAACCCTTGGCCCGACGAGGATTTTTTCTGGGGAAAGCCCCATCAGGATGAGAGCATCGACTTGTTCACCTTGTCGCATGGCCCCCAGTTCGGCTGCTAAGCTCGCACCGGTCCGCGCTGCAATAATTAAACCGGCACACAGCGGGGCCAACTCTAAAAGCACCGAGATCGTAAGAACTGTGGGAAGCAGACTATCGCTTCCGGTTCGCCGGAGAATCGCTGAGGTTTGCATCCAAATCACGGCCCCGAGACAAATCCCTGCAATCAGGCAAAGAGGGATCGCCCCGAGCAACACACCGTAAAGAATACGAACAACCTCAAGGGGTTTTCTCAAGGTGGGAATAAGCACCCAAGTTGCCCGCACCACAAAATAAACAAACTCACCCAATAAG
>CAZFDX010000009.1:0-4038 GCA_964518325.1 uncultured Alcaligenaceae bacterium
GCTTGGGCCTCGATCGATGACACGACTGTGAAAGGCTGGGGGAACAGATCGTTCTCGACTTTGACTAACGATTGTTCCTCACGGATAAAAAATGTTCCTGCGAATTGAGTTTGGGCCCGATGCACCACCTCGATCACTTCGGCGGAACCGTCTTCGTAGCGGGTCGGTTTCCGCCGAATCGCTATTTGGACCGTATCACCGGTGCTGGCATCAGAACTTAAATGGTCGGGAATCACGAAGGTGGCAGAAGGAAACGTTTTATCCTTCTCTGTTTTCACCATTCCTGACCCGTCTCGCATGCGGATGAACTTCCCATAGGCAATGGGTAAGGTGGGTACAGCTCGAATCGTTGAGTTTTTGCCAAGAATAGCACGGCCTTGGCTGATGAGCTTCCTCAGGGTGTTTCGGAACTCTGTATAGGCAGATTCGTTTACCCCCAAACTCTTGGCCAAAGCTTTGGGTTTCATCGGCTGATAACCCTTGGCTCCGAGTGCCGACAAAATGAGTTTAGAAAAATCTGGCATTCGATTCTCGATTATCACAAGTGAGCAACGGTCGATCACAGGCCGGAGGATGTTTCCGGCTGCCTGTCGGGATACCTCCTGATAGTTACCAATAGGTGAGCGTTCCGATGTCTATCGGGACACTTCGAATTGCCTATCGGTTCGATCCTTGCGATGTGGCGGGTTGTGTCAATCGGAGAGACCACATCACACAAAAATCAGGCAACCAAATCCCTGTTTTTTCTACACAAAAGCAGGCGAAAAATCCCCGCTTCTACTCTATACTCGTTTGCCTTTGTAAACCTTGCGTTGGAGAGCATGATTAAATGCCGTCCAATTTCCTTCGGATTTATCGTCGGCAATTTCTTTCAGGGCGATGGCCACTTGAGAATCGATCATATCGATGGCCCGTACGAGAATCCCTTCGGGGCTCATCGGGACTTTCGGGCTTCCGTTTTGCGGTTCTCCATGATGACAAAGAATTAGATGCTTCACTTGCATCAGCAGTTCAGGCGGTACCGGTTCGCCATACATTTTTTCGACCTCTTTGGCCTTGACCGAAAGCATCTCAATTCCGATGACTAAATGCCCGACCATTTGACCTTCATCGGTATAGCTAAACGATCGCTCATAGCTCATTTCCCGAATCTTTCCGGAATCGTGCAGGAAGATGCCTACCAACACCACATCTTTGTTCAATTCAGGATAAAACGGTAAGGTCTTCTCGGCGATTTCGAGCATGGTGACCGTATGTTCGAGCAAGCCTCCTATGTAGGCATGGTGAACGCGGATGCCAGCCGGTGCCCGACAGAAGTCGCGCACAAACTCTTCATCGATCAAGTAACATTCGGTGAGGCTTTTGAGAAATGGATCTGAGATTTTTCGCAAAATCTCCTTCAAGCGAATGAACAGTTTGTTCACATCCTGACGGGTATGCGGGAGGAAGTCGTTTAACTCGACGAGCTTCGGGTCAACCTTTTCCAGACCATCCAGAACGACTTGAAGAATTCCTTGGAAGAGTTGGACTTTTCCACGCGTGTGGATGAAATCGCCTGTTTCAAAGGTTCGGAATAAAGGTTCGCCGGCATTAAACAGTCGGGCACTAATGCTTCCGGTACGATCCCCGAGCTCAAGCACTATGAAACTATCACCTTTCCGATTGGTGCGTAACTGCTTGCCCAAAACCAAGAAAACATCTTCTAGGTTGTCGCCTTCGGTCAATTGGTCAATGAAACGCCTTGCCATAGGGGAGGGTTCCTTTCACATTATTGAGGATCGCAAAAATCCTATTTTCGCTTTCTAAAGTCAAAAGGCTACCCCTAATTGAAAATCGCTTTGCTAGAAATGCACGAATCGTTCCTGCCTGAATTGAGAATCTCTATTGCAGAATCGAACGAAGCGTTCTGACCGTGACAATCGACGGGACGAAAGAATCGGTTGAAAATTAAGGGAGGTATGTCGATGTCTTATAGCATTTTCAGTCAATTCCTTGTGACGAGTTTACAAAATACAATGCGGCACTTCCTGAGATGGTGGGTGGCAAGGAACTGACTGAAAAGGTTCTAGTTGAGCTAACACAACGAGCTAATCCAACCGAGATAAATTAAAGACAAATTTTGGCCTTCGTTGGAATGGAGAACGAGTGCGGAGATACCGATTGCATAAGGGTTTACGTCAGCCTCAAGGATTGTGAGAGGAAGTTGACTGGCGTTGTTATGTGGATTCGATCCAGCCACCGCCGAGAACTTGGGTTCCCGAATAAAAGACGACTGCTTGGCCCGGAGTCACTGCCATTTGGGGTTCGACAAATTGCACTCGGGCTAGCCCTTGACCGGTAATCGTGACCTTGGCAGGGGTTGCGGTATTCCGATAGCGAATTTTGGCCAAACAATCTAAACTCCCTTCGGGAGGATCGATTAGCCAATTCACGCTGCTGGCATTCAATCCCTCGCAGGCCAGTTGCTCCCGATCCCCCAGAACGACCGTATGAGTGTCGGGAAGAATGTTCAACACATAGCGTTTTCTTTCGCCAGCAATGCCTAATCCCTTGCGTTGGCCGATCGTGAATCGTTCGATGCCGTCATGGTGCCCCAAGACTTGGCCGGTGGTGCTCACTACTTGTCCAGCGGTATTGGCCTCGGGACGAAGTTTGCGAATCAGGGCAGCATGATCCCCCCCTGGAACAAAGCAAATTTCGACACTATCGGGTTTCTCGGAAACTTCGAGCAAGCCGGCCCGGCGAGCAATTTCACGGATTTCGCTCTTGTGGTAGCCCCCCACTGGAAAAATCAGGTGATTGAGGATTTCTCGCCGAATCCCCGCCAGCACATAGGATTGATCCTTTTCAGGATCGACCGCACGATGAAGTTCTGGTCCGCGAGCTCCCGAGCGAATTTGGGCATAGTGCCCCGTCGCGATCCATTCGGCACCGAGTTGCTTGCCAAATTCCCATAATTGGCCGAATTTCAGCCATGAATTGCAAACCACACAGGGGTTGGGAGTGCGACCCCGCAAATACTCGTCGGCAAAATAATCGATAATTTTGCCAAACTCTCGTTCAAAATCCAAGGCATAAAAGGGGATATTCAAGCGTTCGGCAACCCGTCGGGCATCCCCAGCATCTATCGCAGAGCAACACCCTTTTTTGTTATCGGGGCGATGGTCTGATTCTTCGGTATGAGAACCGGTGCGCATGAACAGCCCGATCACATCGTAACCTTGTTCTTTGAGCAGAACAGCCGAGGCCGAACTATCCACTCCTCCTGACATTGCCAAAACCACCCGACCGGGCATAGCTTAACTCCTTAATCTAAAGTGAAATTATAGACAAACTAGGCAGAGAATGCTACTTTCACCTGAGGTAGAACACCCTGACCTCTCCCTAGTAGAAATGGAAAAAAAGGTTCAAGGTTCGTTTTTAGAAATAAATTTCCAAGAAATCGCGCAAGTGACTAGCTAAGTGTCCGTCCTGGATTTAGAATTTCGTTGATTTATTGTCGATTCCGTAATGGGAAGGGACAAATTCTGTGCGTTTCCTGACAACGATCCACCGAACCCTCTACCTAAGCAAGACTGCTGGGTTGGTTCTGATCGTTGTGCTCTCGCTTCTCTGCACGCCACAACTCTCTTTCGCAGGAATACTTGGGTTCAAAAACGAAACCTCGGGAACCTTGGAAATTCAAGAGGTTCGACCCGGTCCGCTCGTCCGATTGGGTAAAGCTATCAAAATGATTGCCAGCGAAACCTTTTCCGACACCACTTCCTCAGGAGCCGACCGACGATTCATTATCACCGATGGTAAAGGTAAAGTCCTCTTCGATGGTTATGTTCAATCCCCTTCCCCTCGAGAAAATATCATCTACTTGATCAAACCCGATGGCAAAGGGGGAATCAAACTCGAACCAATCCGAACCCTTTTGGATGAAAAAAAGAAATAGTCCTTTCTCTTGCCCAGCATTTTGGAACCTTTCTGTAGCCTAGTTTGGCTCCAAAGCTATATCGAATGGATTCGTTTTTCCACCCACTTCGCTAGAAC
>CAZFDX010000010.1:0-1757 GCA_964518325.1 uncultured Alcaligenaceae bacterium
CCAGGCAATGGCCCCCCAAACACCCCAGCCCGAAGACCCACGCTCATCCCATAAGGGACAGCCACATATCCCGGTAATCCCGGAACACGAGAACCTAATTCTCGGTTGACAATCGCACCAATTCCAGGGAATTTTTGAGCCGTGTTGGCGCCCGAAACACCCATATCTTTTGTGGTGAGCATCCGGTGAGCGCCGGCAAAGTGATCGCCCGTGTTGTGATACAGCGAACGAACGATGCTGAACTTGTCGGCAATCTTGGCTTGCTTCGGATAAAGTTCAGTGATCTCGATCCCTGGAACATTCGTTTTAATGGGTTTCCAAATCCCCCGATATTCTGCCGGTGCCTCGGGTTTCATGTCGTACATATCCATGTGGCCCGGCCCCCCATCCAACCAAATCAAAATCACCGAAGTGTTCTTTTGGTTGCCGAGACTTTTGGCACTGTCACTTTTGGCCTTGAGGATTGTTGGTAATCCGAGAGAGGCCATTCCTGCGACACCAATTTGAAGGAACGATCGGCGGGTTTGGCCGTCGCAATAACGTGCCTTGGGTTGTTGGAGGTTGATACGAAACATGGTAGACCCCTTTATGGTAGGAGGGATTTAGGTGAAAATCTCACATTTTGGCAGGTACTGTAAGGATAGCCTAAACTCGGTTCTTGGGCAAGGTTTTTCTGGCCCGATTCCAAGGAAGCCGTCTCGCTGACTCAAAACGCTCTCTTGAAAACCAATGGAACTCTCTGGGAGATTCGGAACGCTCTCTTGAAAATCCAAGAAGTATGGGAAGCTCCAAGAATCTTTAACAAACTACCAGAAACTCCAAGTTGATAAGAACTTCGTTGATTCACGCTCTCCCTTCATTCCAATAACCTTTTATAAGATCGGCATCTTGGACCGGAATTTGTAGCATAATTCCATGATCTCTTTTCGACAAATTCACCTGTTGGTATTCGGGGTCTTCCTGACTCTTTGGACCATCGCTCTTCTGATCCCGATACCTCAGGAGGAGGCAGAAAAGGCTTTCGGTAGCAAAGATCGGGTGTTTTTCTTTGGTAAAGGTTTGCATGTGACCGCCTATGCTTTTTTGACTTTGTTAGGGGGTACACGCTTTTGCCGTTGGTCGCAATTTCGCTGGTTGCTCTTGGGTTTGCCTCTTCACGGCGGGGTAACCGAGATACTTCAGGCCTATACAGGGCGAGGTTCACGCTGGGCCGATTTTTATCTCGACACAGCAGGTGTCGTGGTCGGTAGTTTTCTTCTCGGGCTGGGTCTATTGATAAGGGGCATCAACAAACCGAAACTATCGAATCGTCACGAGAATCAATCGGAGTGAATTATGGCAAGGTGTGATGAAGGCTATCGATGTGAGGTTTGTGGGCAAGACGTCGAGAATATCACCGAATCCGATTTATATCTCAGGTACATTCTGGGTGAAGTTCCCCTCGAAGTCCTCCATCTCCAAAAAGAACGGCATCTTCACTGTAATCCGGCCTTGGCGCAATACATCGTTGATCCGCGATTTTCCCCGCCAGAATGCACAGGACCTTTTGACAAACGAAATTTTCCGAAAGAGTATGTTACAAAAGAAGAACGGCGTGTGACCCTTGCATTTCGACGCCTGCAAGCTATCCCTACTTTGGGGATTTCGATTGCGGAGTATCCCTTTTCGATCACCCCAGTTCGACCAGAAGAAGAACAAATCGAGGAATGGATATGCGCGGGTTGTTGAGCGGTTTGCTGATGGGATGCCTGTGTTGC
>CAZFDX010000011.1:0-4993 GCA_964518325.1 uncultured Alcaligenaceae bacterium
ATGGAAAATAATGCCCCCGATGTGATGCTCGCTGTTCTGGAAAGCAAAGCTGCCGTTTCGGAAATGGCCCTAGAAATAACCGATTTAGCGAAGCGAACCTGCGGGGGCGCTGCCTTCAGCAAGCATCTCACGGTTGAAAGAAATTTCCGCGATGCGCGAGCGGCTTGGGTGATGGCCCCCACGACCGATGTCCTTCATGATTTCATTGGCAAAGCCCTGTTAGATATTCCTCTATTTTAATCTTCATTCCCAAGTTCGATTTCCAGTCCCCTTTTACCCTAATCGTGTTACATACCTATGGGGGTTTACGCCAAGAGGGAGAACGAGAATGGACCTCAATGGGTTTACCCAATAATGGGTTTAGCCGTGAAAGCCACCCAAGAGGCTTCGGGTTTAGGAATTGGATTCAGCACTCCACGCACTCACCAAAGATTAGGTTCAACATTAATTGATACCGAGTAAAAAAGGAACAATGAGATGACAGAAATTCTCGTCGGCGCAGTGGCATATGATGCCAAATGTGTACCAATTTGGGAGGCCATGCGGGAGTATTTCCGAGAGTTTGGCCCTGCCATCGACTTCGTACTCTATTCCAATTATGATCGTTTGGTTCAATCGTTATTGAGCCGGCATATTCATATTGCATGGAACACTAACCTTGCTTGGGTTAAAACCTATCGCTTGACCAACGGAACTTGCAAGGCCCTTGCCATGCGAGATGTGGACGCCTGTTTTTACACGGTACTCGGTTCGCGAAAAGAATCTCCCGTTCGTTCGCCAGCAGACCTGAAAGGGAAAACCTTGGCCCTTGGCTCGGCCGATTCGGTGCAAGCCGCCATCCTCCCCGTTTATTGGTTACAACAAGCCCATCTTCAACCCGACCGAGATTGTAAACTGCTCCGCTTTAACGTCGATGTGGGTAAACATGGTGATACGGGAACCAGCGAAACTAACGCCATCGAGGCCTTGCTATCGGGTCAGGCCCAAGCCGTAGCAGTGGCCGAAATGACTTGGCAAAAATGGGTGAGCGAAGGAAAAATCGATCCCGAAAAATTTGTGGCCTTGTGGCGTTCCCCCAGCTATTGCCATTGTGTGTTCACAGCCTTGGCTGACTTTCCCGATAGCTTAGCGAAAGTCTGGGTGGAATCCCTTCTCGCAATGAAATACAGCGATCCGCGTTGGCGCCCCTTAATGGAAATGGAAGGGGTGAAAGAATGGCTCCCTGCCACACCAGAACGACTCCAAGGCTACGCCAGCCTATTTGAGGCAGTCGAACAACAAAAAATATCCCTCAAAGTCTCGGAGGCCTAATTGGGCTGACACTTCTCCATTTTTGTGGTGCCACCGCCAGCTCGTCATCCTTTAACTCGTTTCGGACGTCGGATCGTTCCTACATTTCTCGGTTTTCGATGGTTTCCCGTCGCACTTCCGATTCGCTGAGATTTTTTTAAGATGCTGTAATATCCCTTATCCTTGTGGGTTAACACAACATCCAAAATCCAAAGATGGGAGGTTTCAGATGATTCGTTTCTCGATGATGTTACTCTTGGTTGTCGGTTTTTCGTATGTGAGCCTCTTCGCACAAGAAGAGAAAAAAGCCAATCCCAAGGTGGGCGAAATCTTTGAAAAAATGGATGCCGACAAAGACGGTAAACTCAGCAAGGAAGAATTTAGCAAGTACTTTGAAGACCTGATGAGCAGACTTCCTAAAGGGGGCAACAAAATCGGTAACTTCTCGGATCGGATTTTTGATCGACTCGATGGCGATAAAGACGGTAAACTCACCAAAGACGAGTTCGAGAAATTCGGTGGTGGCTTCGGAGGTTTGTGCGAAGGGAAATTCGACAAAGAAAAATTAAAAGAGTTGATGGAAAAGTTCAAGAATCGCAAAAAGGATAACTGATCCCCCGACTTGCTCCCTTGAATCGCTCCGACACGAAAACAATCCTTTGATTCTTTGGAGCGTCAAAAAGATAACTCATTCTTCGATTGATTCCCTTGTCGCTTTTGCCCTTGTTAATCTAGGTAAAATTTCACGTTAAAAATGGAGAATCTGGGTGAACTTTAGGGGTCTTACTTCGGCCTCATATTATTCCCCATTTCCCCAATCTGTTGATCCGGAATAACTCGACTAGATTTCTGTTTTAATCCCTGTTATCCCAACGCCTTTCCAAGATGACCGCCTATTTTGAGGATGCACATGCGCAGATTCCTCCCGATTTTGCTTGTTGTTGTTTTGACGAATGTCGTATCCGCCAACACGGGAGATGCCACCATTCGGGCCATCCATTTTGCTGATGGGAAAGAAGGTTGGGCCACCGGTGATGAAGGGGTGATTTGGCACACGATTGATTCCGGCAAGACGTGGGAACGTCAAGAAAGCGGAACGAAAGGTTCCATTCGTGGGGTCCAATTTCTCAATCCCTATACCGGATTTGCTGTCGCCCGTTTGGAATTGCCCAATCAAAAAACCCTGGGGCTTGTTCTGGGAACCACCGACGGTGGACTCACTTGGAAAACTCTTTCAACCGGAGCGTTACCGGGCCTGAACGGCCTTAAATTCTTCGATGAAAAAAATGGCTTTGTCTACGGGGATGGCAGCGACGGTCAACCCACAGGGGTTTTCCGAACTGTGGACGGGGGCATCAACTGGAAGGTGGTGGCAGGCACCCGTTCCCCCACATGGTACGGCGGGGATTTTAGCGATCCGGAAACGGGCGTCCTCGTCGGTGCATGGGGACGGATTGCCCCCTATCAAAATTCCCGTTTTGCTGCCGCTGATGTTGATAGCTTGGGGGGACGAACCCTTCGGCAAGTGAAATTGGTTGGAGAACGTGCCTATGCCGTTGGTTCGGGAGCCTTGGTCCTGATTTCCCCCGATTCGTCGGGCGTTCGCTGGGGTTTACCCGATCTGAAACTGAGCAAAGAACTCCGTGCCGAGATCGATTTTAACGCCCTTGCCGTGCATGGCAAACATGTGTGGGTAACGGGTCGTCCAGGAAGTGTCGTTTTTCATTCGCCGGACGAAGGGAAATCTTGGGAGATTCAGTACACCAATCAAACGACCCCGCTGCATACCATTCATTTTGTGGATGAGAAAAATGGTTGGGCGGCCGGAGATTATGGGACCATTCTGCGTACCGAAGATGGTGGGAAAACGTGGCAAGTGGCCCGTCTTGGTGGACTACGCAGCGCGATCTTATTCGTTCATGCCCGAGCCAAGGGCGTTCCTTTCGATGTCGTGGCTTCGCTCGGTGGGGGAGAGGGATACCTGACTACCTCCCTTGCGGTCATTGCCGAAGATGCTCCCTCATTGGGCAAAAAAGGCCAAAGCGAACCGGAACGATTGGCCATCGCAAATCGATCGGCGAATCCCTTATCCGCAACGAATGAACAACGGCTAGGCTTTGCCTTGCGTTCTTGTGGGGGAGCGATCGGTGAGCAGCTTTGGCAATTCCCTGTGACCAACTATCAAGAAGGCATTCCACCCGATGAACTTTTAGCCTCTTGGGAGGGGCGGCACGGAGAAAAAGCCTCGGCTGCGTTGATTCGTCAATTGGTCTTGGCCATACGACTGTGGCGACCGGATATTGTCATTACGGATGGGAATAGCGATGGTGTCGCCGAAGCCATTACCCTCGCTGCCGTGAAGGAAGCCTTTAAGCTCGCTGCCGAGGAAGAGGCCTTTTCAGAACAAATCACAGCGTTGAAATTACGACCTTGGGCTTCGCGAAAATTGTATTCGTTATCACCAAAAGCCGATCCGGCCCTTGTGAAAATTTCTACGGTTGAATCGTTGGTTCGCTGGGGTGATACTGCCAGTGATCTTTCGGATGGTGCCCGTAAAATTTGGGATTTGCCTCCGTGTCCGTTCACCCGAAGTTTTCGTCTGATGGCAACCCGAATTAGTGCCGAAGGGGATAGCTCCCTTTTTGATGGGATACCAACACTCACGCCCGGCGGGGCAGCTCGACGGGACCCCTTACCGATCACACGGGAAGAACAAATCAATCGCAAAAAATGGTCCGACAAACGCCGCAGTCTAGAATCTCTCGCTAAAGGGAACGTCGGGCCATTGGTTCAACCCGAACAGGCGCTGTCACGCTTGCTGAGCGAAACGAAGGATATGCCCAGCTACTTGGCTGCTCGCACCCTGCAATCGATTGCAGAGCATCATGCTCAAGAGGGTCAATGGCTTCTTGCTAAGGAGATTTATTCGATCATCGTGACCCGATACCCCGACACCGCAGCCGCTGTCGAGGCCTATCGTTGGTTAGTCCGTTATCAAACCAGTGGAGAGGCGCGTCGCCGCATGGAAACCAAGCAATTCATCGAGGTTTCTATCTCGGGACCGAAAGAACTGCTGCTGGAAGATAAAATGCCAACCAAAGCAGAAATCATTCAAGCCACGCACAGAGAAACGATGGACCCTGCGACCGAAGGTCGGCGGTGGTTGCGTGAAGCTCTGGCCCTTGAGAACAACCTGTTGAAATATGGGGCCACCTTTGGGAACGATCCCGCCTCGCAGCTTTGCTTGGCCGCAGCGAAACGTCAATTGGGTCTGGCCGAGGCGAATCAAAAATGGCTGCAAAAATACCTTGCGGAAACCGCCGTTCCCACCGGTGGGCAAGCACAGGTAACCGGTTCCGATCCTTGGCGGGAATGTGCCTTGATGGAATCGTGGCTTATGAATCGTTCCGGAAGGACTGCTCCCAAACCCGCTTTGCCGTGCAAAAAAGTCGAGAGCCGACCTCATTTAGATGGCAAACTCAACGAAGCGATTTGGAAAACGGCTTCTGCCTCCCTGCTCTCGAACATTTCGGGAGAAAACCTAGAAGGATATGGCTCGAAAGAGGCCATCGACGAGTTGATTCAATCGCAGTTGGCGGTTCCGGGTGAAAAACTTTCTCCCAGCGATATTCAGAACTTGCGTGACCAAGGGACGCGAACGATGTTCTGCTACGATGATGAGTTTTTGTATATCGCTGTGGTG
>CAZFDX010000012.1:0-2079 GCA_964518325.1 uncultured Alcaligenaceae bacterium
ACATCGAGCCGTTCGCCGATCGGGTCCGCATCCGCTATCGGATTGACGGGAACTTGGTGGAACGCGATGCGGTCCCGCGACGATTGTTCGCCTCCATGACCTCCCGCTTTAAGATCATGGCGAATATCGATATTGCAGAAACACGCCGTCCCCAAGACGGGCGGATCAAAATTAATATCCAAGGCCGTCACTTTGCCCTTCGGGTCAGTTTGCTTCCTTCGGTTCATGGTCAGTCTACGGTCATGCGGATACTGGACCGAGGAAGGATTTCGGTAAGCAGTAAAGATCGTGGCTTTGCGGATGATGACTATCAACGATTCCAGAAGATCATAAAACGACCCAACGGAATTTGCCTTGTCACTGGTCCAAACGGGTCCGGTAAAACGACCACCCTGTACGCGGCCTTGAACGAATTGAACCGCCCCGACCGGAAGATCATCACGGCGGAAGACCCTGTGGAGTACTACCTGCCGGGGATCAATCAAGTGGAGGTGAAACACCAAATTGGACTGGACTTTGCGCGGATCATCCGAGCGATGTTACGGCAGGCCCCCAACATTATTTTGGTCGGTGAGATTCGAGACAAAGAGACAGCCGAGATCGCAGTACAAGCGTCCTTGACTGGACACTTAGTTTTCAGTACACTCCACACGAACGACGCGCCCTCTGCCATTACCCGCCTTGCCGACATTGGGGTTCAACCCTTTTTGATTGCTTCCTCGGTGATTGCGATCATGGCTCAGCGGTTGGTTCGGGTCAATTGTCCGAAATGTAAGAAACCTCATAAACCTACTCAGGATGAACTCAAGGCGGTTCGGATCACCCCAGAACAGGTTGCCAAAGCCACCTTTATGAAGGGAAGCGGTTGCAACCACTGCAACCAAACGGGGTATCGGGGTCGGATTGGTATTTTTGAGATGATGAAGCTGACGAGCGAAATTCGGCAAATGACCTTCACGGGGGCGCCCACTCAAGAAATTCGTCGGGTGGCTCGGGCTAATGGCATGCGAACTTTGTTGGAGGATGGGGTTTTGAAGTGCCTCAACGGACGAACCACCATCGAAGAAGTTCTCCAGAACTGCCATGCCGAGCAGTCAACCAGTTGATGCCGGTTTATGAAGAAATGAGATTGAGTACGACCGGATGAGTGAGGGAATGAATTTGGAAAAATGGAATTTCGATACCATAATAGCCGTCAGCATGGGAGTCGGGTATCGAAATCGGGGGGAATTCGGGACAATCCTAGTAGCCCCCCTTGTCCATTTTCGTATTCTGACTGAAACTCATCTTAATTTGTAATGTCACTATCGGGGCTTGTCCATTCCGAACATCATCGGGATTGTAAGGAGGGCTGTTCGTGGCTGTCGCATCACCGCAAATGGAAAAACTGCTGGAAACCGTCATTAAATTGAAGGCCAGCGATTTACATATCACTGTGGGGCAACCTCCCGTTGTCCGGCATCATGGTCGAATGAGACGTCTGGAAACTAAGGTCTTGGACAACGATGATTGCACCGCACTCATGAAGTCGATCACTCCGGATCGATGCCAACAAGAACTCTCCGAACGGGGGGGGGCGGACTTCGCTATCGAGTATACCAACGGCTATCGTTTCCGCGTGGCCGTGTTTCGACAACGGGGCAACTTGGGGATGGTGTTACGCCGTATCCCCAACCAGTTCTTGACCTTTGAACAGGTCGGGATGCCCGAAGCGATTCGTTCGCTGATTGTTCGCCCTCGGGGCTTGATTCTCGTGACGGGGCCTACCGGTTCGGGCAAAACCACCTCGTTGGCGAGCATGTTAAACTTCATCAACGATAATTACGATCGTCACATTATCACCTTGGAAGACCCGATCGAATACTTCCATCAACACAAAAAATCAACCGTCAACCAACGGGAAATTGGGATCGATGTGCCCGATTTCAAAGAGGGGATTCGTCGGGCTTTGCGGATGGACCCCGATATTATCCTCGTCGGTGAAATGCGGGACTTGGAAACGATCCATGCTGCCATTGAAGCTGCCGAAACCGGTCACATCGTCTTCGGAACCTTGCACACCTCGGGGGCGGCCAGTAC
>CAZFDX010000013.1:0-2887 GCA_964518325.1 uncultured Alcaligenaceae bacterium
GGAAGGGGGAGTTAACCTGCGATAGCTCCCATCGCTCAGCAATTCGCGAGCTTTGACGTTATCCGCAAGCGTAATTGCCAAAATTTCGTTGATTAAACGATTCTTTAATTGAGGTTGCTCGATCGGAAAAACCACTTCCACCCGACGAGATAAATTCCGATCCATCCAGTCTGCCGAACCAATATAAACTTGCGGATCGCCCCCACAGCCGAAATAGAAAATCCGGCTATGTTCTAGGAAGCGATCGACGATCGAGATAACACGGATATTTTCGGAAACCCCAGGAATTCCCGGACGTAACGCACAAATTCCCCGACAAACAATATCGATAGGTACCCCAGCTTGACTGGCACGGTAGAGCGCCTGAACCACTGCGGGTTCGAGGATACCGTTGACTTTCGCGATGATGCGGCCGCCTGTTCCATTCCTCTGATATTCACTCTCACGATCAATCATCTCAATCATGAACGATTGCAACCGCGAAGGGGCCACCACCAATTTTCGCCAAAGGGGTAATTCCGAATAACCCGTGAGATAATTAAATAACAAGGAAACATCTTCGGCAAAATCGGGGCTGGCTGTGAAAAAGCCCAAGTCGGTATAAGTTCGCGCCGTGATGGGGTTATAGTTTCCCGTTGCCAAATGGACGTAGCGACGAATCCCATCGTCCTCGCGGCGGACCACCAATGCAACCTTACAATGTGTCTTCAAGCCGATAAATCCAAAGACAACATGAACCCCTGCCTTTTCAAGTTCCCTAGCCCAAGCAATGTTCCGTTCTTCATCAAGGCGCGCCTTCAGCTCAATTAATGCCGTCACCTGTTTACCGGCATCGGCGGCCCGTTGTAAAGCACGGACAATCGGAGAATCGCTACTCGTTCGATACAGGGTTTGTTTGATTGCAAGAACACGATCATCCTTCGCGGCGGCCTCGATAAAATCAACCACCGGAGAGAACGATTCGTAAGGATGGTGCAAAAGGATATTTCGCGAACGAATTGCCGAGAAAAGATTCGTCGATTGAGATATTTCTGGGGGAACCTGTGGAGTAAATTCGGGATCACGCAGGTGACCAAAGCCGGGAAGTTGATAAATCTGGAATAGCCCCGTTAGGTCTAAAATTCCCGGAACACGATAGACATCATCCGTCGGGTCCAAATCAAGGGCCGAACTCAGAAATTGAATCACCTCGTTCGGAGCATCGGCCTCGATCTCCAAACGAACGGCATCACCGAGTTTTCGTTTGCGTACCGATTCTTCAATGGCTTTCAGGAGGTCCTCAAGACCTTCGTCATCCAGTTCGTACTCACTATCGCGGGTCAAACGGAACAAGGAAACCGAATCAATCTCCATACCTGGAAAGAGATCGGACAAATGGAGACGAATAGCCGATTCGAGCGGGGTAAAAACATAGCCAGTTTCGGCAGGTAAAGGCAGAAACCGCTTCAGGACCGAAGGAACCTGCACCACCGCAAAAAGAGGCTCCGGTGAGCGGGGCCTTCGGAGAACAACGGCCAAATTCAAAGATTTGTTTAATAATCGGGGAAACGGGTGACCGGGATCGATCGCTAACGGGGTCAACACCGGAAAAATATCGGTCCGGAACACACTGCGTAAGCGGTCTAAATCCGCCGCCCCGAGATCGCGAAACGAGCGCACGACGATTTTTTCTTTTTCCAACAAAGGGAGTACCTCTTCGTTCAGAACACGATATTGCTCTTTGAGCATGTCCCGAACTTCCGAGGCAATCTTTTCTAATTGGATTTTAGGGGGCATGCGATCGGCCCCAAAAGACCGGCTGATTCCGGCATGGACCTTCTGCATCAATCCCCCGACGCGAACCATAAAAAACTCGTCCAAATTCGAGGAGAAGATCGCCAAAAACTTGAGTCGTTCAAAAGTGGGAACGCTCACATCTTGGGCTTCTTCAAAAACTCGTCGATTAAATTGCAACCAAGAAAGTTCACGGTTAATGTAAAGGGCCGGATCATCCAAATTGATGGAGTGATCGGGTATCGATACTGAGGGAGGCGTCGAAGACATTCCAATTCCTTATCTAAACAGGGGGTAAACCGCCGAATTTTTTTGAGCTATTTTAGTCGAACCAAAAGCCATGCCAGCAGGAAAAATCCCACAGAAAACCCAAGCAGAACCAAACACGATTCGACAATCACTTCCCGACTGGGATTCGGATTGACTAAAATCTGTTGATAGGCATCCAAGGCCCAAGCATGGGGCGTGATGTGGCTCCAGTATTGCATCGCTTCGGGCATCAAATCGCGGGGGAGAACACAACCACTAACGGCTGCCAACAACAACATCAGTAACGAGCCATACACCGCAACTTGCATTTCTGTGCGGGCCAGCCCTGCCACGAGAACAGCCAAGGTCGTTGCCGCCAAGGAGGTACAAATCACGACCGGAATCACCCACAAAGGTTGATCGCCAAATTTCATCCCAAACAACAGATTGCCCGCTATCAAAAGAAGAAATCCCTGTATTAACGAAACAATCAAACACGGTAGCATTTTCCCAAACAGAATATCGAAACGGGTCACCGGTGCCGCTTGCAGCCGTTGCAGGGTGCCTTGCCGTCGTTCCCCCACAAAGAGCCAACCGGCCGAGACGACCAGAAAAAAAGCAAACAACACCGCATAAGAAGGGACCAAAACTTGATAACGAGCCGAGCCACGATTCAGCGATAATCCCCCCCCCGTCGAGCCATAAATCCCCACCGAATTTCCCGCCTTGGGCATTGGTTGGCGTTTGGTGAGTTCCGGCCAAGTTTTGGCTCGCAGATCGTACTTCTCGAACAATCGTTTAATCGCTTCGCGGACGGCGTTACCTGCCTTTTGTTGCATCTTCTCATTCTTCAGCATGCCAATGC
>CAZFDX010000014.1:0-3987 GCA_964518325.1 uncultured Alcaligenaceae bacterium
CTCCATCGGCAATATAACGCAGGGCCAACGATTCAGCTAGGGGTTTTCCATCCTGTGGTACCTTTGCCAAATTCGTTCCTTGAACAAATTCTAGTGCGATGTAAGGGGTTCCCCGATCATGATTCACTTCGATTAACTTTGTGACATATGGGGTATCGATCGATGCTAAAATCCGCCCTTCTTTAATGAACCGAAGACGAACTTTTTCGGGTAATATCGTATTCAGTTTCAAAATCTTCAGGGCGACCGATTCCCCAGTTAGGGGGTCTTCGGCACGAAATACAAAACCGGTGGTACCTTCTCCCAGTTTCTCTTTCAATTGAAATCGCCCTATCGTCTCACTCACTTCCGGAATGCGTGGAGCTTCGGTGACCATTGAGGAAGAAACTTTCGTCTGCATCGGCGATGCAATCTCGCTGGCAACCGTTTGTTGAAGATCGGCCTGCACAAGTCGATTCAAAATATCCTCGGCAAGAAGTATGCGATCGGCACAGGCTTGACGCATCTCCGAGATCAAACTGCCCCAATCATGACGAAAAGATAAGGGCCGCGTTGATGCAGAATTGTCCAGATCGAGAATTTGCCCGAGCAACTCCCCCAATCGACGAATATCGTCCGTTTGAGAGTCGTTAATATGGGCAGGACCAGTTCTTTGGGTGTCAGTTAGGTCTAGCAAAAACTGATCCTCTGCCCGTTGTAAAAGCTCCAACGGGGCACTAGAACCTAGCGTTAGTCCCACTCGATGGATTTCTGCAAGACATTCAATTAAATCGAGAGCGATTTTTTCACGAATTGCCTCGGGTAAAGCCCCCTTCCAGATAGATAAATGCGGAACAAGCAAATAAGGCGGGTCATGTTCTAAATCAAACTGAATCGGTTGCAAGATCAATCGATTCCGAACGAGTTGGATCAACCGAAAGCGTTTTATGAGGGAATCCCAATGCTCGGGACAATTTCGCGCTTGATCCAGAAAGCGAACTTCCAATTGCGCTCCCGAAGGATCGTGTGCAAGATAGATGGCACCGGCGGGGCCAACACCTAAAATCGTATCAAGCTGGTAGGAAAAGAGTTGCATAAGAAATTGGTGGGATTATTAGGAATGACAGCGGCAACAAAGTCATCTATAGAATCAAACTAAAAAATATCCAATTCCTCTATTTTAATTCGGTCATTTCAAGCCAGTTCGGACCAGTCGAAACGGCCACCTCGATAGGCACATCCAGTTTCATGGCATTAATCATTTCATCTTTAATAAGCCGAGTAATGACGATCGCCTCTTGAGGAGGGGCTTCCAGAACTAATTCATCATGAACGCTCAATAAAAGTTTCGCTCGGAATGAATTTTCTTTCAGTTTTTGTGAAATTCGAATCATGGCGAGTTTGATTAAATCGGCAGCACTGGCTTGAATTTCCATATTGATAATTTCACGCTCAATTCCATTGCGATTTTCATAACTTGAACGGGGCCGAATTTGTGAGGGATCAAAACTCCGTTTGCGTCCCATGATTGAAGTAACATATCCCAAGGCGCGGGTTTTCTTGAGTAGGGCCTGTTGATACTCTAACACTTTCGGGAAGCGAGCAAAATAATCATCAATAAATTTCTTGGCTTCGGTTTGTTTAATGCTAAGCCGTTGCGCTAAACCGGTTGCACTCATTCCATAAATCACACCAAAGTTAATAGTTTTAGCGACCCGACGCATATCTTTGGTTACTTGATCGGGTTTGACATTAAATACCTGAGCCGCAACCTGATTATGAATATCTTGTTTCTGGATATAGGCTTCCACAAGATGTGGGTCTTTCGACAAATGGGCCAACATCCTGAGTTCAATTTGTGAATAGTCGGCTGTGACTAATTTCCAGCCCTTCTCTGGGAGAAAGGCCTGTCGAATTTCACGCCCCATATCACTGCGCGCCGGTACGTTTTGGAGATTCGGTTCCGAGGAACTCAGTCGGCCCGTGGCCGCAATGGTTTGATTAAACGAAGAATGAATCCGTTTCGTCTTCGGATTGATCAAGGCAGGCAAGGCATCGACATAGGTATTTTTGAGTTTACTAATCTGCCGATGGGTAATAAGTTTGGCAGGTACTTCGTGCCCTTCCGAAGCTAAAATTTCTAATGTCTCTTGATCGGTACTGGGTTCGTTGGTGGTTGTGGTTCGTTTGTAAACGGGAAGTTTCATTTCATCGAATAATACCGTTCGTAGTTCTTTTAGCGAAGCGATATTAAATGTGTGACCGGCACATTTATGAATTTCTTTTTCGATTTGATCGATTTGGTTTTGCATCTGGACCGATAATTGTTTGAGATAATCGACATCGATCCGAATGCCATGATATTGCATCTCGGCCAAAATCGTGATTAAAGGAATTTCAATTTCATCATAGACCTTTCGCAATTGGTGTTTGTTAAGTTCCGGCTCCAATCGTTGTTTCAATCGCCAAGCGGCAATGGCATCTTCTGCCGCATAATCACACACCTGAGCCGTCGGTACCAAATCCATCGTGATTTGCTTTTTGCCTTTGCCAATTAATTGTTCAATCGAGATATTTTCATGCTTGAAATACTTCAAGGTTAATTCATCAAGGCCATGAGTGCGATCACCGGAATTTAATAGATAATGGGCGAGCATAGAATCGCCATGAATTCCATTCACTTGGATATTATGATTCTTGAGAACGATCCAATCATATTTGATATTATGATTTGCCTTTTTAATATCGGGACTCTCGAATATCGGCTTGAGTTGTTCTAGAATCATAGATTGATTGAGAATCGGTTCCGAGCTAGGCCCTTTCACCGGAAGATAATAGGCCTCCTTTGCCGACCAACAGAAAGCAAGCCCAACTAATTCACATTGCAAGGGGTCAAGCCCTGTGGTCTCTAAATCAAAGACAAATTCACGTTGTTGACGAAGTTGATTGAAAAAATCTGTGAATTTTTCGGGAGTATTGATGAGATGATAGGTCGGGTGCCCCCATTCCTCGGCTTGAATTCCTTGGGGATCATTCACGGATTCAGGAAACAAGGTAACGGGTTGGCTCGTAATCGGAGTTTCCCCTGCTACGAATAAAGCATTCGCATTGCGATTTTGACCTAATTCTCGCATGATCGATTTCACACGGTTCGCATGTGTCTTGAAGCCAAATTCCACGAATAATTCATATAATTTTTCGTAATTCCAAGCACGACGGTACCACCCCTCCCAATCAATCGTCAGGGGGACATTTCGATTTAAGGTGACGAGTTTACGAGCAAGTTCTAATTCGCCGGATTGATGTGATTCCCGAATTGCATCTTGAATACGCTGAGGTTTCACCTCGTTAATCCGTGCAAGGATATTATCAATACTTCCAAAATCATTGAGTAACTTGGCTGCCGTTTTCTCCCCGATCCCTTTTACCCCTTTCACATTATCGGCACTATCGCCGACTAAACTCTGATAGTCGATCACTTGTTGCGGAGTAATGCCCCATTCTTCTTTCAAGGTTTGAGCATCAAAAAAAAGTTTTTTCCTCAGGTTATAAAGAGAAACGTGGTCTGTGATTAACTGCCGGCAGTCTTTATCGGTTGTGCAAAGAACGACCTGATACCCTTGCTCTTCTCCAACACGGGCAATGGTTGCCATCACATCATCTGCTTCGTATCCCTCCTTTGCCAGATGAGGGACATTCATACATTTCAAAACTTCTTCGATCATTGGAATTTGAGCTACCAATTCATCGGGTGGCGGAGTTCGATTTTTTTTGTAACTCGGTGAGAGTTCATCACGAAAGGTTGGCCCCGATAAATCAAAGGCACATAAAAAATACTCCGGCTTCACTTGCTCGAAGATATTCATCAAATCCCGCACCACCCCAAATACGGCATTGGTTGGCCGACCGTTGGGAGAGGACATATGCGGGATGGCATGGAACATCTGAAATATAATCGAATGCGTATCGAGAACGTAGACTTTCGGTTGAGTTGGATTCACTGCTTTT
>CAZFDX010000015.1:0-8505 GCA_964518325.1 uncultured Alcaligenaceae bacterium
GAGCAATCCTTCTTTGGCACGAGGAGGTAATGTGAGAAAGTGCGGTTTGTGATTCAACCGAATCAACCGCTTAGAATGCGGCAGTAGGGCCTAAGCCGATCGAGATTTGTGAAGGGATCAAAAAACTCGGTTTGCAATAAATCATCCCTTTGGGAAGAAACGAAGGAGAATTTTCGCGAGGGAGATTTTTCTCATTTTGTTCTCAATTTTTCTTTCTAATCTATTCAAGACCATTTACCTGTTATCTCAAAATCATTTCGGGGGAGTTATGTTCCGAGGACTGCTCTTACTAGTGAGCTTTATCTCTTTCACAACCCTAGGGCTAGAAGCCCAAACGGGTGATCCCAAAAAGGAAGAGCCTAAGAAAAAGTTCGATACGCCGCCCAAGGGGTTCGATACAAAACGAGATAAAATCGAAAGAGGAAAAGTAGAATTAATCGAGTATGAATCGAAGACCGTTGGAGCAAAACGCAAAGCGAACGTGTACACCCCACCAGGCTTCTCGAAAGATCAAAAATATCCCGTACTTTATCTATTGCATGGTATTGGTGGTGATGAGAATGAATGGTTACGCGGCGGGGCAGCAAATGTAATCTTAGATAACCTGTACGCCGAGAAAAAACTGGTACCCATGATTGTTGTGATTCCTAACGGTAGAGCCTCCAAGGATTTGACCGCGAAAGACCCGATCCCAAAACAATCGCCGGCATTTGCAACTTTTGAGAAAGACCTATTGAATGATTTAATTCCCTATATTGAGAAAAATTATCCCGTTAAAGCAGATCGAGAATCGCGAGCCATTGCTGGCCTCTCGATGGGGGGAGGGCAATCACTGAATTTCGGTTTAGGAAATTTAGATACCTTCGCATATGTGGGAGGCTTTTCTTCTGCTCCGAATACCAAACCATTTTCAGCACTGGTGAAGGACCCCAAAGAAACAGCTAAAAAGCTCAAACTTTTATGGATTTCTTGTGGCGATCGAGATGGATTAATCAAAATTAGTCAAAATCTACACGAGGCCCTTGAGAAAGAAAAAATTCCTCACATTTGGCAAGTTGATAGCGGAGGCCACGATTTCAATATCTGGAAACTGAATCTTTATCAGTTCACACCTTTGCTATTTCGATAAATCAACCCTTGAAAATTAACGTCATCTATCACATATAATCTGTCTCACGACATACTTCATTTTCTGTTTCGATAAACTGATTATTTAGAATCAATATCATCACACATAATATCGACCATTCGATATGCCTATTTTACATATTCGATAACAATCATTTTTTGAGAATCAAGATAATCGCACCGATGACGAAACACAGGAATAAAATGGTCGAGATGCCTGCCAGAATTTTCGCTCGTTTAATGGCAACCACTTTTTGTGGGACAAACTTTTTATACTGCGGGTAATCGGCTGAGGTGATTCGAGGATCGGGCAAAGGGCGTTTCGAGTCGGGGTATCGCTTAAACCACGAGCGGGACCAACCATAACTCATGAGCAAAACTACGGGCCGGCATAACGTCCGTGTGGGCATCTCCTTTAATGTGGCGATCGAATTTTGATAGAAAAATTCGGCTTTATTCTCAAAGCGTCGTTTTTCTTCAATATCGGTTGTATGAAGAGAGGCATACTGAAATACCTCACATTTTCGCAGGTCTTGGGCTGCCCAAGTTTCCGTCGGGTATTCCAATACTTCCGGTTTATCCAGATAAGGATATTCGTATTGTTCCATCCATCGGGCATACCGGAGTAAGGCATCTCGGGCAAAGGCGTACATTCGATCAAGCTGATTCCGTTCGGCCTTATAATCCAGATATTTTCCAAGAGATTGAATAAACATGACGTAAAACCATCGATTTTCAGCATCGATATAAAATTTTCCATCCTGAAACATGCCAACAATATCAGCAATTTCTTCCTCAAGATCAATAACCCGAGCTATCAATTCCTCTGCTTTATTCAAATACCGAGGGTCTCCGGTTAATCGATGTGCATCAATGAGTACAGAAAGAGAATTGGCTGAACCCCGTCCGGGACCGTGATAATCAGGGGTCCGACTAGCCGAGGCAAGCCCTGTGGGGCGTGTGGTCAAAAACCGAAACACGGTTAATCGTCCATCATCCATATCAATGACCCAATTCGCTAAAGCAGTGACTGCCTCGCGGGATTGACGCTCACCGGTGAGATAATAATGCAGAAGTAATCCTTGTGTATAATTATGCTCATTCCCCGGCCCCCCCCCTGGAATGGGATAATTCTTGGGGGGAACCTTTCCTAGTTTGGGATACGATCGATGCGTTCCAGTATCGGCATCGACATAGTGATAGGTATGCCAAAATAATCCATGATTATAGGCAGATTTATCTTGATCTGTGTTATAAATATCAATATCGCGAACGTGATAACATTGATCCCGCATTTGCTCGAACCATTCTATTTTTCCACTGCGAAGCCATTGATAAGCAAATCCTGCAATACAATCGTATTGATTGTTGTAATGAGAGATTCTGGGGCATGGACCGAATTCTTTATGTAATATCGCTTCATGATCCCCATAAATATCACCGTAATGCCGCCAACCATATTCATCTATCACTTCTCGTTTCTGGAAAAAGGTATCATCACCTTTGATAGCACTTTCCACTAAATCTAAATAATCGGAATGAGGGTCATTTTTTTGAGCCGTCAAATAGGAGATTGCCCCAGTCGATTCGACCCATGTTGGCTCATTAAAAGGTACCCCTGCAGACCGAGTCCAATCGAGAGGATGCGGGGAAAGGCCATCCTCCCTAAACGCGAGCCAAACCACATGCGTTTTTTGTTCCCCCCCTTGGATTTCATGCGGTTCTAATGTAGATTCAGGAAAAAGCTGCACTGTGATCCCATCTTGATTGGCATAAATTGCTTTGGGAAAATTCTGCCAAAAGAGGGGGATCGAAGCCGCTATCATCTCCTGATGATCTTTGATGAACACACAGGGAGTGGCCCGTAAACCGGATTGTTTTTTTTGATCGTGTTCTAATTCATAACCTTGAAATCGGAGGGGAATTTTTCGAGTGGCTGAGATATGATTGGTACTATTCCAATTATTCCCGCCGCTCGATTCCTGAATCAGTTTGATATTTTTCTCAAAGGTTATCCAATCTTGACCGATCTCCGTCGAAATTTTGCCCGTGAAATGATTTTCACCCCGCCAAGGCAATTGTAACGTAAAATTCTGGACGTAAATGGAACCCCCGTTACCTAAATCCCACGTTCCACCGGGATGTTCTGCTGCATTGGGATTATGTAGGACAATATGCAATCGGACGATCGGCAGTCCAGCAAACACATGAACCCGCACCGACCAACACGCACACCGATTCGTACCCGCCCGATAATCCCCCGAAATCAAAAAGCTGCCACGAATTTCCCCCCGATTTTCAATCACAACATTTTTAATTTCAATATCACAGATATTCTCTTTCCCTGCCAATACTAGTTGTGGGATGAGCCAACTCGCGATTCCCTCGGGACAATACCAAGCAGTGTTATCGCCTGCTTTGCGAATGCGAATTTCTTCATGGCCTATCTTCGCTTCTAGATAGGTGGCATTCCCATCAATCAATTTCGGTAAGGGTTCCCTTGGTGCTTGACCAGAACGGAGAGTATATCGATTGGATGATTGTGAGACGGTTTGCCAATCGCACAACATCCAGCGAATAGACCCATCGGACCATTTATCCAAAATGTTCGTTTGTAGTGGAACTTCTTGGTCTTGTTCTGAAAACAGGCGAAACCTGTCTTGGTCAAAAAATTCCCCTTTGGGCAAGGGCACGCCTAGGGTCATCGGTTCTCGGGCACGGGCAGGGTCTCCATTCGCAATCCAAATCGGTATGTCAACAACTTTGATCATGCCAAGTTCTCGGGGGAGATAGTTTCAATCAGAAGATAGCTTAAATTTAAGAAGATTCAGGGGGGCTAGTGTTGGCTCTGGTTCAATTTTCATGAAAAATTATACTTTAGAGAAGATAGCGAAAGATTATCGCTCTCAAGGGAGGAAAATCACTCCTTCAAGAAAAAATCCCCTCAAAAATAAGAATTGGCGATCGACATCGGAGAGTCGACTAGTTAAAATAGCTTTGCTGTGATGGGAATGTTAACCTTCCCTAATCAAGGAGTTTTCAAAATGTTTCGTTTGTCGCAGTTTGCGACTGCCATTGCAGGCATAGCCTTTGTGGCCAGCCTGTATGCCGCAGATCTAAAATCCGGCCCGCAGGTCGGTAAAAGCGTTACTCCATTCAATCCTACCCATGTGACGGGACCCGACGCCGGTAAGTCGTCTTGCCTTGTCTGAAAGAACGGGGGGAACCCCGTCGTCGCGATCTTCGCACGCGAGATCGATGACAACTTGGCCAGTTTGGTCAAGCAGATTGACAAAGCGACCACCGATAACGCCGCTAAAAAAATGGGTTCTTTCGTGATTTTCCTCACCGACGATAAAGACGCGATGGAGAAGAAAATCAAAGAGTTTGCCGAGAAAAATGGAATTAAGAAGACAGTGCTTGCCATCGATAACCCCGCTGGGCCTGATGGCTACAACATCGACAAGAATGCCAGTGTAACCACTTTACTTTATACGGGCCGAAAGGTGACCGCTAACCATGCCTTTGAGAAGGGCAAAATGGATAGTAAAGCCATTGAAAAGATTATCGAAGACCTACCTAAAATTCTCAAATAAGTCGATTTGATTTTGTTACCTATCACAGCAACCGTCGAGGTGGTCTCGGCGGTTTTTTTATTTATTTCAATCTCAAATAGTTTGCAGTGCTTCGGAAAATGTATGGGAACTCCAAGCGACATGATCTGAACGATTCCCTAAGCGACATTGCCCACTGGGCATGTATGTGAAACGAAAGTTGGATACATCATTTGCGAAATCAGCAATCGATGTCTCCAATTGCGTATGAATCCAGCCGGAATTCTCAAAGTGATTTAGTAACCGCTGACGGTATTATCAGGCCCTTTGGCCCCACCGATGCGAGTTTCACGAAGGTATTTGTGGCATTTCACACAGGTTCGGGTCATATCTCCATAGGCAAGCGAAGCCGCATCGATATTTTTCTTTTCCACGGCTTTTTTGATGTCTTCAATATCGCGTTGGAAAATCTTGCTGAAGGTGAGATATTCTTCGGTGTCGTTAATACGCCAAGTGGCATCTTTCACACACTCTAACAATTCATCCGCCGCTTTGGCAACTTTCTCAAAGTTGTTCATGGCCAGTCCTTCCAAAATCCGTTGCGAATGGAGGAGCTTGCGTTCCATGACGGTTAATTTTTTGGCTTCCTCTTTTTTCGGGGGATCGGCTTTCGGTGTACCCTGACCATAGGTCAGGGTCAATCCTATTGTGGTGACGGTCAGCACCAAGGGTAACACAAATCGGGATAAATGTCGCATCGTAACCTCAGGGGAAAGAAGTGTGGCAAAAGTCGCATTTCTCATGCGGGTTTTGCCGTGTTCGTAGATAGAGAAATTGTACAGATTTCATCAAAGGCATCAACTATTTGATGGCGAATGTACATAGCCGAGATATTCTCTACGTTTGCTCTACAAGAGGGTTTAACTCAGATTCTCAAGTGATTGAGCGAAAATGATCGGGCAAGTCAAATGTTCCAAAACGTGAGAAAGACCACACTCATCAGATTCGGTTGAGACATTCAGAATAATCAAAGACACTGAGATTATTTTAGGAGACTCAGAATAATCAAAGAAACTCAATCGATCGTTTTAGCGAAGGCGTTTCTTCAGGTCTTCGAGTTCTTTGATAATGTTATCGATTCTTCTCTTGGTTTCTTCGTTGGGGTTTCTCATGTCTTCACGGCTTGGAGGATTCGGGGCCATACGAGGTTCCGGCCCTCGTTCAGGACCGAAGCCCCCTCGTTCAGGACCGAAGCCCCCGCGTCCCGGACCGAAACCACCCATCGGACCGAAACCCCCTTTACCGAAGGGCCCGAAACCCCCTCTTCCTTGAGGTGCGGGATCGTCTTTAGGACCTTTGCCTTTGGGTTCAAAACCGTCTTTGGGTCCTTTGCCTTTGGGTTCAAAGCCGTCTTTGGGTCCTTTACCTTTGCCTTTCGGTTCGGGATCGTCTCTTCGATCGTTTTTTCTGTTGGGAGCTGGGTCAGCAGCTGGGGGAGTTTTGAGCTTTTTCTCAAGGTCTTTGATTTGTTCCTTGAGTCGTTCAATCTCTTCTAAGAGACGGCGGTTGGGGTCTTGATTTCCACCTTGACCACCACCACGAGGCCCTTGAGCCGTAGCGTCCGAGCTTGCGGTAAACAGGCTTCCAACCAAGAACATGGCCACGGCCGCTGTTCGCAGTTTCGAGTAAGAAAACATCTGAAAACTCCTTGAAAAACTCACTTTTTCCGGTTTGTGAGAGAGGTTGTTAACTTCCTTTAGATTTAACAGAAAAAGAATGAGATAGTTATGAAATTTTCGTTTGCCGAAAGCGATTTGTCAACAGAAGAGATTGGCTTGAGGAAGGGTTGAAAATTCGCTTGAAGAGTGGTAGGCGATTGGCTTCAAAGGTCGATTATTCCTCGGGCATTTTCAGGGGTAATTTCACTGTGAAGGTCGAGCCTTTACCCACCACACTTTCGACCCGAATTCGCCCATTATGTTGCTCGATAATTTGCCGACAAACGCTCAGACCTAGCCCCGTGCCACCATGCCCATTTTCATCGGGATTTTTGGTTGTGTAAAAGGGTTCAAAGATCATCCGCAGTTGTTCCGGCGAGATACCCACACCGGTATCAGCAATTCGGATTTCGGCCATTTCGGTTTCGTCGTTTTGGCGAATATCAACGCGGAGCCGTCCGCCGTTGGGCATGGCCTGACGGGCATTAATAATCAGGTTGACTAAAATCTGTTCGATTTGTCCCGCAATGACAGGGACCTTGGGGGCAGCGTGGTATCGTTTTTCGACTTGGATTCGATGTTTATACAAATCTTTCTCGGTGAGGAGTAAGACTTCCTCAACCAGTTTGATGAGATCGACATACTCGCGTGTGGTCGATTGATTTCGGGCAAAGCCGAGCATCCCAGACACAATGGCGGCTGCCCGTTGGCTCGCTTTGAGAATTTTCTCGAACGCCTGTTTCTGGTTGGGGTCGGTGCAGCCTCTTTGACCGAGTTTGGAGTAGTTGATGATGGTGGTCAGAATGTTGTTAAATTCGTGAGCCACACTCGAGGCAATGGCTCCGACGCTACTGAGTCTCTGGGCTTGGAGAAGTTGCTGCCGAAGTGTTTCGGTTTCATCAATTGGTGGGACCAATACTTCCTCACCTGTCATAATCCCATCTCCATTGCTGACACCGTGACTACCAATGATTATCGGTTTCAGATCGGTCGTCTCTTCATTTCTTCCACATCCTGTTTCTGAAATCGCGACGACTTAGGTATCAACAATAATGGCTTAGGTTCCCAATTCTTTGATCTTCTGAGGAATCTCAGAAATCCGCTTGGCTTGCCAATTTCGCCCCGTCCCAATAATTTCCGTGATCCCTACGTTCTCAATGCGACCGAGACGATGCCAATCGCTCGCATTATACCCCGCAAGAATGTTCAAAAGCAAAACTTTGATCACAATTCCTTGAGCCACCACAATAATTTTTTCGCCGGCAAAACGGGTGGTAATTTCGTCCCAAACGGGAAGGACACGGCGGGAAATATCTGCAAAACTTTCCACACCTTCGGGGGCATATTCCGTTTGCCCAGCTTTCCATTTTTCGACGGTTTCGACCCAAACGGGGTCTTCGTGATTGACAGGGGTTCCCGAGAAGCGGCCGACCTTCCGTTCGTGCAGTAACGGTTCTATGTAGTGGTCGATCTGACAGGCAATTGCAATTTCTTCTGCCGTCTGTTTTGCCCGAAGCATCCCCGAGGAAATCACGGCAACCGCATCATACTTGACCATGATTTCCCCGATCGCGAGGGCTTGTTTTTGACCCAATTTCGACAAGGGAACATCGGACTCAAAACCATTGATGCAATCATTTTTTTCGCATTGGGCATGTCGTAGCAGATAGACATGCGTCGGTGGAAGAGGTTTCTCTTTCATTTCGTTACGTTCCGAAGTCAATAGGTCAAGGCACAGATTTATCGTGGTCTAAGTCAATAACTCCAAGCAAGCACCTAAGGGGGACATCCCGAAACGTGCTAGAGATAGTGTAGGTTTTTTGGCGAACGAAGAAAGAGTTATTTCCGCACCGTCCCAATATCTCGTGTAACAGGCTCTTCAAGGGTTCAACCAAGACTTCTCCTCGTCTAGGCCGTCTTTGGAACTCAGATGGTTCCCGACCGGTTGAATTTCTTCGTTTTCTCAACTAGGAAGGATGGATTGGGCAGGGGGTTAAACTTTATTGGTGGGCGCACGTTGGGGAGGTTCAGGGGCGGTTACCCATTGAATCAAAAGTTTTTCTTGAAATGGTTTGAATAAAACCGGAAAACCATACCCTGCATGC
>CAZFDX010000016.1:0-6680 GCA_964518325.1 uncultured Alcaligenaceae bacterium
CAGGTATGTTAGTGTCGAGACAGGCCCCGTCCTGCGCATTTGTTTCGGGTACTCTCTGGGTAGTGGCTCTGCGATCTTTGCCGCCGGTTGCCATCACCTACACGAAACTCGTTGACAGTCTCTCTGTTGCTCTTCCAACTCTCGCACGACACCCCGTCAACGCTGCAACTGCCGCATGCCCCGCACACGATCCCTGTTGCCCTTGATCGTAAACAGCGGGGCAGAAATGACGTAACGAAAAATTTTTCCAATCACTACGCGAAACGCGATTACCGTACTCAGGCAATGACGCGTAAAACTGCGGTGATGGAATTAAACCTAAACCACGTTCAAAGGCCATGTTATTTAATCCCCAACGAATCGAGAAACTCTAAAATCGCTTTCTCGCCCTGTGGTACTTTTATCGTCCGTAAATGCTTGTTTTGTCGGTCCAAAATAATCAACGCCGGATATTCCGTAACTAAATTGGTGTAGCCCTTCTCTTTCGCTTCGGCAGAATCAGGCCCGTAAATACGAAACTTGATATTGGCGGCCTGTAATCGCTTTCTAAATCGATCAGACGCCAGCGCTTCGGCGGTCGGTGTGTCATCGACCGCTTGATTCACCATAGCAATAATCCACGATATGCCTACCGCTGGTTTCGGTTCTGGTTCAGGTGTTGGCGGTGTCGGCTCGGGCTTTGGTTCCGGCCTCGGGTCGGGCCGAACGCCGCCCGTAGCGTCGATCGTGATATACTTATGACTAATGTTTGAATCTTTGGCCGTTAAAGCGACAATCGTATATTTCTTTGCAACGGTTGGCAAAACAATACAGGCCTTTTCATTTATTTGAATCAAATCAAGATCGGCGTCGAGATTCAAAAACGTGATATATTTTCCGTCGGTATCGCCACGAATGATTCGCATGCGATTCACAGGAACCGTGAACGAATCAGGAATATCAATTGCTTGACTATAGACGTTTGAAACCAAAAACAGCGTGCAAAGTAAACTACGACGAAACATATTGAATAGAATCCTGTAATGTTTTGATTTTGAACCTGATAGTTATTTTATCTTTCAACTCTAAAGGCTTATTTGCATAAACGCCGAGGTAAACTAAATTCGGCCCTTCAATCGATAGCAGATGTTTGCAACACCATTTAACCCCTTCTTGTTCAAACACTCGTTTAACTGACGTTTCAGGCATGCTAGGAACATCAAATTCTAACGGCCCTTCAAGTAATCTAGTGAGCATTTCAATGAAATCTTTGTCCGCTTTCATCAACTCACGGATGTTGTCCTTTCGGTCTCCGTTTGCGTATTTTGTAAATGTCGAACTTATCCAAAACGGTTTCGTTGGATTCGGTAACCCGCCCCCATTGTGCCCAATAAAAATTGAAACACGGTCAACGTCTGGTATCCGCAAAATATCGTCAATGCAGTTATAACCTTTTACCATAATTTGCAACGCTTCTTGAATGCGTTGCTTCGGTGTTTTCGACGGCAAAAAATTCTCTTTCAACCAACGTTCAATAGATTTACCGAACGCCGAAATAATCCCAGCGAGCATAACAGAAATAGCGAGAAGTAAAGTAGTCAACGGGTCCATCAAATTTCCTTAAAACAGATTGCTTTGTGAATGAAATTATACGAACGCCAAGGTCCGAACGATTTCAACGGCTCACGATTCGGATCGAGACCTCGATACCCGCCTATGAAAGTATCGTCATTCATTTGTAAGCGGTCGTGCGTCGCTACGATATACTTCCACCGTTTTTGTTTGATAATTTCATTCATCCAACTAACTACTAACTTATTTGGCCAGTGTTGCATAACGTCTTTGATAAGCAACATATCACTACTTGGAATGTTATCGACGTTGAATATATCTCCGTGCATGAAGTTAATTCGTGTGTCTTGTTTCAAAATCGGTCGCACGCAATCGATAGCATTAACTGCCGTGTGCGAGTTGTTAGCGATCGCTTTGATAATTCGACCATCACCACAACCGACATCGACAATCGAAGACACGCCGAGGAAATTTATCAACGCTGAAAGAATCGTGACATAATCACGACCCTCTTTCTCGGGGTTACTTCCGTTCCCTGAGCCGTCACCCCAAAGCCCGATGCTATAGATATGAGAAAATACCCGCTCTGGTGTTTGACCTTTATTTACAATTTTCGCAGCAAATTCCCACATTTCCCGTTCTTTAGGGATTGCGTAATTAGGGCCAACGCAATTGATGCCAGCCCGATAGTCGCAAGTGTTAAATATCTTCCCTTGGCACCGATGGATAACCAACGGAGATTCGTTGATTGAACACACGAACGCGGGAAACCGCCAATCAGCACGCCCTAAAAGATTGTATTTCCAATCGCCGACCGTTAACGCCGCTCGCATGCAATCTTGATCGCCGTACCCGTAGTTGAAATAGAAATCACTATGTTGCGTCATCCAATAAACGGTATTGATTAACGGCCACGCTCGAACGCGATCGATATAAAATTGGCCGCCTTGGAACGGTGGTACAGGTGTGACAGGTTCAGGCCAAATAGCGGACCAATTAACAGAATTAAGCATCCCGTCTAAATCTTGCCAATATGCGATCGGCAATTCAGAAATGACGTCAATGAATTTATCTGGGTTATCAACACAATACGCATCTGCATCGAGAAACAACGCACGTTTGAAATTGCAATTTTTCAATGCAAATATCTTCGATTCCCAACCCCGAAGGATTCTCGGCTTTTCAATTTCGGCTACCTTCAAAGAATCAATTATTTCAACGTCTAAACCAGCGACGTCGTTAACATCGATCGGTTCAGGATTGCCGTATAACCCGTGCCAAACTTGAATAGGCCCAGCGTAACCAAAATGCCGAAGCATATGGCAACCAATCGCTATGCTCGGCCAATAAATGCCGCCGCCAACGTACAAAACGCCAAACTCATGTTTGAATTCCGGTATCGGTTCATTGTCTGACAATCGTAAGACTTTATCTAAGGCCTCTTGGTGTGCCCGAATAACTTTCGGGCATTTCGACCAATTAGCCGCGTTTGCGTTTTCAGGTGTAGGTATTGGGTCAATCATGTTTGCACCACATAAGCAGTAGTTGGGCCTGCACAAGGCGGGCCGCCGTCGTTGATATTGAACACCGCGTAGAAAGGTGAACATTCAAACAATTCTAAGTCTAACGCGGCAGGTGTTGCACCGGTTACCGCCAATCTTGGAAAGCCCGCCAAATCGCAATCAAGCGTAATTAGACGCCCACCACAACCGGTAGAAGAGCCTTGGTAGACAACGGTTCCCGTTCGGGTCAACGTCACGGTGCCCAAACCAGCCAAAGAACCAGTAAACGATAGTGTGAGCGTTGGAACGTTTGGATCGCAATTGCACCCCGAACCGCTGCCCGAACCGCTGCCCGAACCGCTGCCCGAACCGCTGCCCGAACCGCTGCCCGAACCGCTGCCCGAACCGCTGCCGCTCGACCAACCCGAACCACATTCCATAATTACCCGTAGAACGCCGTTATCGTCACGATAATAGAGGTTTTTTACCCAACCGGCGTAAGGGTCTTTTTCCACGCAAAGACGGGTATAATCGAAACAACATGGCCCAGAACCGGAACCGCTGCCCGAACCACTACCAGAACCGCTGCCCGAACCGCTGCCCGAACTAGGAACAGACACTCCACTAACAGAATTTGAAACGACGTTATTGCAACAACCGATTGCAAAATACATCAAATCGTCAGCGGTATTCGCCCCCGCACGAACGGCGGCGTAATGCTTATACGATTCGAGCGGGGAACCGTCTAACGATCGTATAAGTATCTCACCTAAAGCATCGTCGATACGAAGTTGGTTGTCGTCGAAATTGAAATAACAAATCTTGCCGTAGTACGTTTGTGAATCGACCATCGATTCAACTCGCACTATGCGGACGTTGCCAGTGCTGTTGTACGGTATCGATTCGTGAAACGATCCAATGTTTGAATAGATGTACGATTGTTCAACGTCTTTGACGACTTGAACAACACGCTTAACGTCTCTAGGTAGTCTGTTATCAAGCATCAGTTAATCGGTCCAAGTGATTCCGAGAACATTCCAGCTTCGTTGTCTATACTCATTGAAATTCAAGTAGATCGGCAGCTCATTATCTGCTCGCTTTGTGCCGTCCGCATTCAACAAAACTGGCTTAGGTACCGTATCACCCATCTTCGGAATTCTCGCCCACACGGGGGCCGCAAAAGCATCGGGTCGATAACGGTACCCTCGATTCATGATTTTCCTAACCCAAGTATCTGGGCGAATTTCAATTTCAAAATTCACTTTGTAAAAGAACGCTGTACCATCACGCACCCGAGACAATTTGATATTCATTTTCGCCGTCTTCGCTGCGTGTCCCATCCATTCGTCCGCATTTATCGAATCGTTATAATCAAGCAACGTATTCAACGACATGAAACTAGGTTCGTAAACTTTTTGAATGCTATAAACCACGTTCTTCTCTTCCGTCATTGGCGGCGGGTCGAACGGGTCAAAAACCGAGTTGACGACGTCAACAACACGCATAGCAAAAATGCCTTCATCATAGGCTTTTTGAAACGGAACGCTACGCGATCGAAATGAAACCTCGACTTGCAAATCCGTGTTCATTTTCGGTAACGTCGCATTGGGAACGTATGTCAACGTCAACATCCAAACAAACGGATTGGAATCGTCTTGAGCTGCTTCGATATTTTCTAATATCAATTCATCATCGATATTCGTGCCCGCGTCAACAAATATATCTCCTGTCGTGTAAGGCGATGCGTCTAAAACAGTTTGAACGTCTTCTTGTGGAGTGTCTGAAATAACTTGATATTGACGCGTCACGGTTTTCCTTCCGAAGAAGTTATAACCGCCACGACGTCCTCGATACAACTCGTTTACTTGTAATATCATGGCCCAATATCCGATAGACTAAATTCAACGCCTAACATTGAGTATTTACGATATCTAATATCGATTCCAGATCGTGTAATCTGGTCGAGCTTTTTCAATTGCTCTTCTTGAATCCGCTTTTGATCTTGCATAATTTCAAGCACCATGCGGTTGTAATCAGTAGCTTCCGCCCCGAAAGCCTTAATCTGGTTTTCGATCGACACCGCTTCCGCCGAACCGTAATCGATTGCGGTAGCCATTTTCTTTTCCATATCGGTTTTCGATCGCAATTCCTCAAAGGCTTTCATCAACCCCGTTGAATACTGCAATTCATTCAATTTGCCGAAACGCTTACCTTCTTGCAAATATCCGAGTTTGTCTTGAAACACCTTGAACGGGTCGGCTGTTTCCATCTCTTTTTTAATTTCGTCTACGAAACCTTGAGCAGCAGCGGAAATCGTGGGCACAATCTCTAATTCATTGATTTTGAACCGCCTTTCTTTGTAGGCTTTCTCTGCGACTAAAACGCGGTCCGCATACTCTTTTCCTTGCGTCTTAATCAACTCTTCCATGTAAACCGCTCGATCTACTTCGTCACGGTTTTGCAACTGTTTGACGTCTTGCAACAGCTTCACAACTTCCAACGCCGGTTTGATTTGCGTTTCATAAAACGGAGTGTTTATCAACGATTTTTGATCGAAGTAATTTCTAAATTGTTCCGCCGTGAACGCGGACGGGTCGAAGTTTTTAAGGTCGCCTTTCGCTAACGCCGTCAAAGCCTGTTGAACTCGCAACTTACTTTCAAAGGCCTCTCTTGACTTTTTGTAGTTCTCTAACGACCGCTTTTCAGCATCCAAACGCTTATTAAAATCTACGTCTAAATCCAATGCTGGGTTAGCGTCACGATATTTTTGCAGCGTTTTGATTTGATTTACTTGCTTCGCTATCCGGTTCTCAAGCTGTTGGATATATGTATCAGGGTCAACGCCGCGAAACAACCAAGGCATGCCGTCGTCCAAAATAAATTTTTGATTTATCTTCAGCCCTTTAGCATACGCTGCTAAACTAGCCCCCCGTGCGTTCTTAAAGTCTTCAAAAATAGATTCGTCAAAGCGTTTTTGAATGCTAGTACCATCCGCATAGTCAACGTCTAAACGCTTCGCACCTTGAAACAACTGGCCGTAAATCGCGTCTACAGCGATATTATCTAAGAATTTCTCTCGGGCTTTCTCACGCTGTTTTTGTTCCTCGAATCGATTGCGGGTCATCTCTTTTGTGTTGTCACGAATATCATTCAACACGTCGATACTCGACCACATATATCTAGTTAATTCAGGGTCAACAACCGCTTTTACTTGCTGCCCCATGTAATTCAAATCGGGGGCCTTTAATTTCACAACCGATTCAATGATATGTACGATGATTTTGAACAGCGAAGTGAACGATTTAACAATGCTATGTAAAACGTCCACGATCGCCGTAATCGGCGTTAGGAAAAACGAAAATCCTCGAACCGTCATTTTAATAACGCCGATTAGAAAATCAATCCATTTCAAAACTGTGTTTTGATAGTTGATTCCTACTGAATACCCTTTAAGGTTGAACATTTGTACGACCGTTGTAGCGATGTCAAACACCGCACGGCCTAAAGCGGCGAACATTTTCGCCATGTCCCAAATGTACAAGACTATGTTTTTAACCCCCGAAGTGAAACCTTCAATTAGCGAACTCACGTCTTTCCAACGGTCTTCAACATCGGATAAGTAATCGA
>CAZFDX010000017.1:0-3616 GCA_964518325.1 uncultured Alcaligenaceae bacterium
CCTTAAAAATTGTGAAAAAAAGGGGATCGATCCACGAATGACAAGTGAGAGATCGCGATCCCTCTTTTCGGGGGTTTTTTCTCCCAATGGATTATACAATTTTTTCCCAAACATCTCGAATTAGAAGGAGAGGTTGTGGCGAATGTCATTGAGACCGAAGGCTTGGTCAAGGTCTATAAACAGGTCCAAGCACTTAAAGGAGTTAGCTTGTCGGTGAAAAAAGGGGAAGTTTTCGGTCTGCTCGGTCAGAACGGTGCGGGCAAAACAACCCTTATCAAAATTCTTTTAGGTATTGTGAAAAAAACAGCGGGTGAGGCCGCCCTTTTGGGGCAACCAGTGGGGCGGGCTGAAATTCGCAAACGTGTGGGGTACCTTCCGGAGGATCACCGATTCCCTGAATATCACACGGGGTACAGTCTCATGGATTTCTATGGTGAGCTGTACAAGATGGGCGCCAACGATCGCAAAAAGAAAATTCCTGAGATTCTCGAACAAGTCGGTATTGCAGGGAGAATGCACTCGAAGATTCGTACCTATTCCAAGGGTATGAAACAAAGACTGGGGGTAGCCCAAGCGATCTTTCACAATCCGGAAGTGATTTTTTTAGATGAACCAACCGATGGTGTGGACCCAGTCGGTCGACGAGAGATACGCGATCTGATCGAGCAGCAGAAAAAAAACGGGGCCACGGTGTTTGTCAACTCTCACTTGTTGGGAGAGGTTGAACTGATGTGTGACCGAGTGGCCGTGATGCAACGCGGCAGTTTGGTCCGAGTTGGGACGGTAGAAGAATTGACGAAGAAGAGAAATACCTATGTGATTGGAACTGCCCCCGTCAATTTCCCAAGTGAGGATGTCCGTCAGGCAGGGTATGCGGTGAAATTGGTGGAGGGAGGCCGTTACGAAGTCGAACTGTCCGAAAATCAAAGCATTGACCCCGTTCTGGAAATCCTCCATACCAAAGGCTTCCGATTACGGCATTTGGTTGAGAAGAAACAAACCTTGGAAGATGTGTTTATTTCTATGATCGAATCCTCAGAACCGGGCGTCGATCGTGCCCGTAAGATTCCAGGAGAAGTACGCCTATGACTCCCTTAGCTATTCTAAAAGACTCGATTCGTGAGAACCGAGACAGTAAAATCCTGTTTGTTCTCGTGATCTTGTCGTTGTTGTTTTCCTTCTTCCTTTTGAGCATGAGCTTTGAACCTATCCCGTTTGACAAGATGCTCGGCAAAACGGATGAAGTGCTTCCGTTGGAAGTCGGAAATCGTGGGAATTTTGCCAATTTCCAGAAATTCAATTTTCAGGCCAAAACGTCGGAATTTCAGACAATCGAATCGGCTCGGAATCCGGCGAATGGGAGATACAAATTTCGTTTAACGATTGAATCGGGGCAGAAAGGAAAAATCTTTCGTGGTTTTACTGGGCCGATTATCAAGGATGATCTAGATTCCGAGAACCCTCCTAATGAAAAAGAGCCAAACGAGAAACGCACCGGTGAAGACCCCTTTGTAGTGGCTGTGTATCTGTGGAACACGGATAAGACCAGCGAGCGGAATAAATTCCTCACTGGCTTTGGGGGAAATGCCGCAAACCAGAAAATTTCCATCACCCCAGAGCAAATGCTGAATTGGGTCAAAGAGATTTACGATTTCCACCTGAACGCCAAAATTGAGAAGGTGACTTTGCTTCCACAAACCAAACCCAACGAATACGTTTTTGAAGTGGAGACAGGGAAAAGCGATCCCCGCCAATGGCCCCATAGCGTGCAACTCTTTTTTGGGGCAGTCGATCTCGAGAAAATTGGTTTTCCTCCCATTGCACTGGGGCAACTGGTGTATATCATCCAGAATTATTTAATCAACGGCTTTGGTGCCGCAGTGGCGATTCTTCTGGGGATTATCATCACTTCCTTTTTCATCCCCAATATGTTACGCAAAGGAACGATCGATATCCTCCTCTCGAAACCGTTGACCCGTTCCGCTTTGTTGGTCTACAAGTTTTTGGGGGGATTGTGCTTCATGTTTTTGTTCTCGTTGGTTGCGGTCGGTACGGTCTACTTGGCTCTTGCTATTCGCACGGGGCTTTGGAATCCGGCACCGTTACTGTTGATCCCCTTACTCACCTATAGCTTTGCCGTGTTGTACTCTGTGAGTACATTGGTTGCTGTGTTGACCCGCAACGCGACCGCTGCCATGCTCGTCACCTTGGTCTTTAGCGCGTTGTTGTGGGTCCTTTCGGTGTTGTATAATCGGATTGAAGCCGACAAAAAACGGCCCGTTGAGGAACAAGCTCTTTCCCAGCAAATCCATCTGGTGGCAGATATTGCCGATACCATTCTTCCAAAAACACGCGACTTGGACTTGATCTCAACCAAGATTCTTATGGGGATGATGACCGAGACCGATCAGAAAAAGATGCGTGAAAATCAACTCGAAGTGAGTTGGGGGAAGGCCTTTGGTGTTTCGGGACTTTATATCGTGGGGCTTGTCGGCTTATCCTGTTGGATTTTCTCAAGGAAGAATTTCTAGAGATCGACAATTTACGGTGAAACGGTGAAACTTAAAATATCCCTATCCCCCCCGATCCGAAAGATTATTCTGGCCGATATTTGACATTTGGTCATTCTACACGTTTGCACTCGATCCGACCGCCCTTGATTAACCGGATTGATCCGCAACGATCCAGCTCGATCCTACGAGAGGGGGGCATTCGGCCCAAGGCATATTTTTTTGAATCGATTTGGATCGGGTGGCCTTTTTCGCTGAATTTCCGCTCTAGGAACGTCCTCTTTTTTGTTGACCCTAATCTGACCGATGGATTAGTTAGCACCGGACCAAACCCCAAGGGCGAATTTTGAATTTTTTGTGTGTCGGCTCTTTTGTGAGGTCCATCCTTGGGTTATAATGTTTCCATCAAATTCATTATTCTCTTATACGATACTGTTATGGATGTGAACGGCGAACTTGTCCCAGTAGGCGGAGGAGATGCCATTCCGCTCAATCGCAAAATTCTGTCCGTTGGCAGACGATCCTCCTGCGACATTCAACTCGATTTCCCAAATGTGTCGGGAAAGCACTGCGAGTTCTCATTTCGCAATGGATTTTGGTACATACGCGATCTGGGGAGTACTAACGGCATCAAAATTAATGGGGAAAGGACGATGCAATCGGGGCTTCGTCCAGGCGATCGCATCACGATCGCCAAGCGGGATTATGTGATCAATTATAATCTCACCCCTGCTGCTGAAGCAGCTCTGGAAGCCTTGTTGAGTGAGGATGAGGACCTTCTCTCGGAAAGCCTAATGGAGAAAGCGGGGTTGCAAAAACGCCGCTCCTCAATTCAGGAAGATAACGAGGATGATGACTAAAAGGAATCGGTCAGCACTTGTGGTTTGCTGCCCTCCCACCTTTTAACTGGAGAGAAGTCATTCGAATTTCCTCTCAACCTCTCATCAACTTGGTAGAAAATCCCTAAGATTGAAAGCATGTCGAAATCGTCAAAAATCCTGAACTACACCCTGATTGGTTTGTTGGTCGTCACGATCTTTTCGTGGCCTTATCTTGCCTCGAAGATATGGCCCCCGCCGCCCAAACCGGTTCCCGAACCTCCGACC
>CAZFDX010000018.1:0-1853 GCA_964518325.1 uncultured Alcaligenaceae bacterium
GTATGTGCGGAGCGGACGGCTCGGAAACATCAACGAAGTGCAAGGTGGGATTCCCGGCCCTAATTTCAAAGGTCCCCCTGTGGAGGATGGAACTCCCCCGAAAAATCTCGATTACGATTTTTGGCTAGGGCCAGCACCCAAGCGACCCTATAACGAAAAACGAGTCCATTACCTGTTCCGATTTTTCTGGGATTATTCTGGTGGGCAATTGACGAATTTTGGGGCCCATCATCTGGATATTGCCCAATGGGGTTTGGGGATGGACGATTCCGGACCGGTGAGCATTGAAGGGACCGCACAATATCACAAGGAGAAATGGTACGAAACTCCCGAAACGTGCCAGATCATTTACACTTATGCCAACGGGGTGAAAGTGACCTGCTCGATGAAAGAAAAGGGGGGGGCCACTTTCATCGGTGAAAAGGGAAGCATCTATGTCACTCGGGGAACCATTAGCTCGGACCCGCCGGAAATTTTGAAAGAAATGCTCGGGGAAACGGACACGCGTCTTTATGTGAGTACGAACCATCACAAAAACTGGCTCGATTGTATCCGCACACGCAAGGCTCCCATCTGCGAAGCGGAGATTGGCCACCGCAGTGCGACCGTCTGTCATTTAGGAAATCTCGCCATTAAAACTGGTCGGAAGCTCACTTGGGATCCGCAAAAAGAAACCTTTGTGGATGACAAAGAGGCGAACGCTTTGCTCAGTAAGGTATATCGATCCCCTTGGAAACTTTCATAGCAGCCTTAACGAGGAGCTACACTATGTCCGTTCAACATATCCGCTGCCATTGCAAAAAAAACGCCCTTTGCAAATTGTGTCATGGCACTGGCATGTACGATTACACCGTCACCGATGCCGGTTATATCCCCTTTCAATGTCCGACCTGTGAAGGGAAGCGGAACCTTGCTGACGGAACCGCTTGCCCCACCTGTCGAGGTCAAGGGAACGTCGATCCGGCCGATCCTCCTCCTGCCGGTTGGTTCGATGTGATGTACAAAACCTTGATGGGTGCCTAATCTTGATGGGTGCCTAATCTTGATGGATGTTTGACCTTGGTGGATGCCTAACCTTGATGGGGGCCTAACCTTGGTGGATGCTTAATCAGGGTGGCCTATCGATGTTCTTAGGCCAGTATTCCTTTGATGACCTCACCATGCACATTGGTTAATCGTCGTTGAATTCCATTGTGGTAAAAGGTCAATTTCTCATGGTTCAACCCCAATAAATGTAGTAAGGTGGCGTGGAAATCGTGCCAAGGTACGGGATTTTCCGCGGCTTTCCAACCAATGTCATCGGTCTTTCCGTAGGCCATTCCTCCTTTCAATCCCGCGCCGGCCAGCCAGACACTAAACCCGTATTTATTGTGATCGCGTCCCGTTCCGACCGTATTAGAACCCGATTGTGTGAAGGGGGTTCGACCAAATTCGGTAGTGAAAAGAACCAAGGTATCTTGGAGTAATCCCCTTTGTTGAAGGTCGGTCAAAAGACCGGCCACGGGGCGATCAATCCGACCGGCTTCCAAGGTATGATTATCCTTAACATTTTCGTGAGCATCCCAACTTACGCGGGGACTTCCAGCAATGGGGCCTCCGCTGAACAATTGGACGTAGCGGACCCCTTTTTCAATGAGTCGCCGAGCTAATAAGCAATTCCGTCCGAAAGGGGCCGTCTTCGGTTGGTCGATCCCGTAAAGCCCCAGTACCCTTGGCGAATCTTGGGAAAGGTCGGCCACGAGGGGAATAGAAAGTTGCATCTTTGCTGCCAACTCGTAACTCCGCACACGCGCTGCCAACAGATTCTCTTCACCAATCCGAGATTGATGAAGCTCGTTGATGTGTTTGAGAAA
>CAZFDX010000019.1:0-2276 GCA_964518325.1 uncultured Alcaligenaceae bacterium
TCCACGCACCACAAAATCAGGTTCGCTTGCCGATATTGATTTTCACGCAGGGTTTGCGCCTGCTCCTCGATGGTGTTTTCTGTGGCTTGAATCCCTGCGGTGTCAATCAACTCGAAGCTCAAGTCACCTCGAACAAGCACATGAGATAAATAATCGCGTGTGGTGCCGGCCACGTCACTCACCAAAGCGAGCGATTGACCAATGAGAGCATTAAACAGGGTGCTTTTCCCCGCGTTGGGCAAACCCGCCAACGCGACCCGAAATCGTTGCCCACTCAGGGACCGTTGCGAGAGTTGCCTTTGCACATTTTTGAGATGGGCCAAGGCCGATGTCAGGCGGAGCAAAATATCCCGTTGCGGGACGAATTCGATATCCTCCGTTGAGAAATCTAATGCGGCTTCGATGTCGGCTAACAGATTCAATAAATCGTCTCGAACCCTCTGCAACGGGTGAGAAATCCCCCCCGAGAGTTGCTGGAGAGCATTGATGAGATCGTCCTGACTTGTGGCGCCGACCACGGCTTGCACCGCTTCGGATTGGGTCAGGTCTTTTTTTCCGGCAAGGAAAGCCCGCAGTGTGAATTCCCCCGGCCCCGCCGCTCGCGCACCCAAGCGGAGCAAGCGTGCCACTAAACTTTCGAGGATGGGGGCACTACCGGTTGTGTGCAGTTCCGCACAATGCTGACCGGTGTAAGAATGCGGTGCGGGCATCCAATAAAGGTCCGCCGGTAGAGCCGAATGATACTCGTCGAGGCGAATTGAAACGGCATAAATCCCCCGTCGGCGATCCTCAAACGGTTCGCCAACAAAGGGACTCAGGATCGAGGCTAATTGGGGGCCAGAGAGACGAATTACCCCGCGCCAACCTCCGCTGGTCGAGGCGACTGCCACGATCGTATCATCAAGGTCGGTCATGATTGTATTTTTGGCAATGTATCATCGAGGTTCGTCATGAATTTTATTCTTGGCGAGGTATCAATCAGGTTCGTCATGAATTTTATTCTTGGCCGAGTTTGTACATCCAGCGATCCGGCGCCCATTTGGCGCACCACAACAAAAACCGCATCCGACGGGGGAAGTTGAACACTTTTTTCTTTTGGTCCACCGCTCGGGTGATCCGGCGCACGGCTCGTTCCACATCCATGACCAACATCATGTTTTTTTGTTTAGCGGTCATGGGCGTGGTAATGAAACCCGGGCAAACGGTGGTCACTTTGATACCGGTTTTATACAGGGTGATCCGTAAACTTTCGAGATAAGCGCTCAGTCCGGCCTTGCTGGCACAATAGGCAGCGGCGCCGGGTAACCCCTTGTAGGAGGCCAAGCTCGAAATGCCCACGATATGACCTGAATTCCGCTGGAGCATGGTGGGGTAAACCGCTTCAATGGCTGCCATGGCACCGAGCAAATTGGTCTGGATCACCTCAACGGCTCCCTCGGCGTTCAGATCGTGCAGGGTGTTGGTGTGCCCAACCCCCGAATTGGCATAGAGCAGGTCGGTCGGCCCCAATTCGCTTTCCAGTTCCCGAATCGCTTGAATAGTACCGGTCCGATCGCGAACATCGGCCACACGAAAGGCAATCTTCTTGGCCAAGGGGGCCAATTCAGTCGCGAGTTTTTCGAGGCGATCGCCACGGCGAGCCAAAAGCCCTAACGAGTTTCCCTTTTGGGCATACCAACGGGCCAGCCCTTCGCCGATTCCACTTGAAGCGCCCGTAATCACCACCACCCGATGATCTACTACCATTCGATGATCCTGTTGCATCAATTAATCCTAATGTTCTCAATGTATAAGGTCTGTGTTCTCAGGCCGATCCGTCGTGGGAGAAATCCTCAACAGAGGGTTGGCGAAAGATGTTAGAATAAGAAGATGTCTGTAGTTACCAATCTTTCCAATCTTACCGAGCTTGCCATGAGACTCGTTGCGACGATCTTTTGTCTGTCCCTTTGCTCCAACCCGTTGTTGGCGCAGGTGAAAAGCCCGGAAGCCCCTAAGGAATACGATGTTCAATTGCGCTATCGTATCTCTGCGGAACGGAATCAACGGGTGCTGATCTTCGAGGAACTCCGTCAGTTTCTCAAGAAGCTCGGCTTCAAAGACATGACCGATCCCGATGAACTCGAAACGGCACCGTTCAATCCTGCTTCGGAACGCTTCACTGGGGTGATCGAATCAAAGGTCGCGATAGACCTTCTGCGGGACCCCCGAATCCAAACTGTGTTATTGGCACCGAAAGGATTCAAATATCCCGAAGGGGGCCGCGTGCGATTGCGCAT
>CAZFDX010000020.1:0-3611 GCA_964518325.1 uncultured Alcaligenaceae bacterium
GCCGGTATATTTGCCGATTTGGGCATGATGAGCGTTGACCAATTCGGTTTGATCGGTTCCAAGGATGCGTGCTAGCCAAGGTCGGGGGCCAAAAATCGGGAAGAATCGTCCATCCATTGAGACGATCTGAAACGAGGCTAAAAAAGCACCGCCAATCAACAAGGCCCCCAGAAGGACATAAAGGCGCTTGATTCCGGAATATCGCAAGGTCCAAACGAGCAGCAGGGAGGCCATGATCGAAAAGGTGATCATCCCCAAAAGGTTGTATTTCGAAGAATCATCTCGCGAGTTGGGGAGTAATGCGAATGTCGTTAATATCCCTGTTCCTGTGATAATCACCAAAAGAGGAAACCAGATGTATTTGGTTTTTGGGGTTCGGGTGGCATCGTTTGTCATAAAGGTCATTTGCACCGAATTCGAATCGTCGAATATAACCTATTATAGGTTGTGCGAGAAATTTTTGCCCACCTTTCTTTTTTCAGCATCACCCTTTTCCATTCTACCTTCTTCCTTTTTCCTCCTCCATTCTCCATTTTCTATTTTCCCTTCTTCCTCGTCCACTCTTCCTGTTCCATAAACATTTCCCTTGGTCTTTTGGCTGGCTGAAGTCTAACAATCGCCTAGTCGGTGAGGTGGGCAATGAGTTGGGAGTAATGGAATGCGAAATTTGGTTGTCGTTCTGGGTGATCAATTGAATTCAGACTCTGTGGCTTTCAAAAATTGGGACCCCAAAAAAGATGCCCTCTTCATGGCAGAGGTAAAAGAAGAATCACAACATGTTTGGTCACATAAAGCAAGAATTGCGATGTTTCTTTCAGCCATGCGAGCTTTTCGCGATTCCCAAAAAGCTCAGGGACATAGGGTCTTTTACACAGAGTTAGATGATCCTGCGAATCGACACAGTTTAGCAGCGGAGCTTCAAAGGGTGATCGATCACGATCGACCTGAGAAAGTAGTGATGGTGGAAGCGGGAGATTTTCGCGTTCAGCAACAGCTAAAACAGGCAACCCAAGCCGAACGAATCCCGTTGGAAGTTGTACCCGATTCGCATTTTCTCTGCTCGCGGCAGGAATTTGAAGAACATGCTCAATCCCGTAAACAACTTCGTTTAGAGTTTTTTTATCGGGAGATGAGGCAGAAAACCGGCTACCTCATGAACTCATTAGGGAAGCCCATCGGTGACGCTTGGAATTTCGACACGAGCAATCGGAAGACCTTTGGGAAAAAAGGGCCGACTTATCTCCCCCCCCCCATACGGTTTGAACCCAGTGAGACCACCCAGACCGTTTTGAAACTTGTGGAGAAAGAATTTTCCAACCATCCTGGAAAGTTAACTCATTTTGATTGGCCTGTGACACCGCAACAGGCCCAAAAGGCATTGGACGATTTTATTACCTATCGTTTGCCCTTATTCGGCGATTATCAAGATGCCATGTGGACCAATCAACCTTGGTTGTACCATTCTCGGCTTTCTGCCGCGATGAATTTGAAAATCCTTGATCCAAGGCAGGTCATTCAGGCTGCCGAGAAAGCCTATAAAATGGGCCACGCACCTTTAGAAGCGACCGAAGGATTCATTCGGCAAATTCTCGGTTGGCGAGAATATGTCCGAGGAATTTACTGGAAGTACATGCCCGACTATCTGAGATTGAATGCTCTAAATGCCACCTTACCTCTCCCCAAGTTCTACTGGACGGCAGATACCGAGATGAATTGTCTTCGTCAGGCGATTGGACAAACGCTCGAATATGGCTATGCCCATCATATTCAACGATTGATGGTAACGGGCTTGTTCTCTTTGCTGTTAGGGGTCCACCCGGTGGCCATTCACGAGTGGTATTTAGCTGTCTATGTGGATGCCATCGAATGGGTTGAATTGCCCAACACTTTGGGAATGTCCCAATACGCCGATGGGGGAATCATGGCCTCGAAGCCCTATGTAGCTACGGGCAAATACATTCAACGGATGAGTAACTACTGCACGGGTTGCCGGTACAATCCCGCTGAATCTACAGGTGAAAAAGCCTGTCCTTTTACAACCCTTTATTGGGATTTTCTGGCCCGTCATCAGGTTCGATTGAAAAAGAACCCTCGCATGACAATGCAAATGAAAAACCTCGCTCGACTCGGAACGAATCGACTTAGGGAGATTCAAAAAAAGGCCAATCAACTTCGAGAAAATTTGGCTTCCTCTTAGGTAGACAGTCTGTCCCCGTAGAAAATGGCCTTGAGTTACACCTAGGACGCGAGTAACACTCCTGCGATGGCAGCATTCAAAAGCGTTGCCACAAAACCGACGAATAAAGCCCGCATACCCAAACGTGCCAAATCGCTTCGGCGCTCGGGCGCCATTGCTCCGATCCCCCCTAATTGAATCCCAACCGAAGCAAAATTCGCAAAACCCGTTAGAGCAAATGCTGCCAGAACATAAGATCGGGGAGACATGGGATTTTCGACCTGACCGGCCATCTGCAATTCTCGAAATCGTTTCATATCGAGATAAGCAACGTGTTCATTCATGGCTAATTTCGTGCCTAAAAATTTGCCGACCTGATCGGTATCAGAGGGTTCCACGCCCATTAGGAAAGCGGCAGGGGCAAAGCACCACCCAAAAATCTTTCGTAAGGAAAGATCGTCCGGAATTCGCTCGGCCCAAGATGCGGTGATCTCGAGACGTTCGAAGGCAGGCTTGATTTGACCGAGCATGGTATCAAACAAGGCCACAAACGCAATAAACACAATGAGCATGGCGGCGACGTTTAAGGCCAACCGCAAGCCATCGGCCGTACCCGCCGTGGCGGCATCCACGGCATTGGCATACGGGGATTTTTGCATCTGCATTTTCGTGTTGCCTGCTGTTTCAGGCACAGAAGTTTCCGGCAACATAAGCTTGGCTAAATAAAGGCTACAAGGACAGGCCATCACACACGTTGTTAGCACCGCGACCGGGTCGGCCCCGTAACCGATGTAAACAACCATCATCCCCCCCGAGATATGAGCCATTCCACTAACCATGAGAGCAAACAATTCCGAATTGGTCATTTTGGGTACATACGGCTTCACAATTAAGGGAGCTTCCGTTTGCCCCATGAACACGTTGGCCGAGACCGAAAGAGTTTCGGCACCACTTGTTCGCATAAAGAATCGCATGACGTAGGCCAGGGCTTTCACGAACAATTGCAAAATGCCAAAATGATAAAGAACGGTAAACAATGCCGAGACAAACAGAATGGGTGGCAGAGCCACGAAGGCAAATTGGAATCGATAAGAATCTTCCTCGGGGAACAACCGCGACCAAGTGCCACCGAATTGGGCAGGCCGAGCATCGGAAAGATTACCAAAGACAAACTCGGCTCCTGCATTGGAACAATTGATTAGCTTTTTGACCACATCGCTGGCCCCTTCAAATAACGATATAACGAAGGGGACTTTCAGCACCAACAAAGCCAAAACGCTTTGCAGCCCAATCCCCCCAAAAATCGTTCCCCAATTCACCCCCAGACGCTTGTACGCAAACGCTACCACCAATCCGAAAAAGAAAAACCCCCCCCGTCGGGCTGGCCCTCTCGGCCCAAGCACTCCTTTAAAATAAGACGCTACTACGACAATCG
>CAZFDX010000021.1:0-2943 GCA_964518325.1 uncultured Alcaligenaceae bacterium
CGGGGGGGGTAGTGGTAGGAATAATATCACATATTCCCATTCCCCTTTCAATGCAGGAGGGCAAATGATGATTTATCGCAGTATTATGATGGTCATTCTCATGTTATCCATCACTTGGCTCACTGATCCGAAACTTTTCGCCGGCGTCACACCGAGTGGGAATAAATTATTTTATGGAAAGAATTCACCTCAGAAAGTAGATGAAAACGGTTTTATAACATTAGAAGTCCAATTTGATGTTATTCCGGCAGCGAAATGGATACCTGCCTTCCTCAAATATGAGGTTTGGGAATATAATAAGAACGGAGGTTATCTCACTCGACAATTTTTTTCTGATAACCAGAATCATTCACAACCTCGTTGGTATTTTCCTCAAAACCAATTTACAAGTAAAATGAAAGTGATTAATCCAAGGTGTGATTTCAGTTATATTGGACCACCACCTTATCTTCCCCATGAATTAGCTATGGAACCTGATTCTGAATTTGTTAATATAGATTAATAATTTATTTATTGAGAACTAGGATTATGAAGAAGTCTGGTATCACATTGCTAGAAATAATCATTTCTATTGCCATCATTGGTGTTCTTGTAAGTATCACCTTGACTGCAATTCGAGCTGTTCGTTTGGCTTCTGAACGACTTCGTAGTTCAGATCATCTTAGGCAAATAATAATTGCAACTCATCAATTCGCATCAGATCATAACGATCGAGTTCCTAGTAAGGTCAACTGGAATCCAACGCGTTTTAATAAGGATGATACAGGACTTGTTTTTGTTGAATTAGCACCCTACCTGCAAATAATTTTAAGAGAAAATCCATTTCAGGATTATCCTCCCATAGCAAGAGTTCGTGCCTACACCGATCCTGCTGATCCTTCCGTTGCATATGACCCAGAAAAAGAAGGTCCACGATATCCGAATTGTAGTTACGCCTACAGTGTGGTGGGTTCGACTGGAGTTTGTACATTAAATTCTTTTTATGGAGATGGAACTTCAAATACGATAGCATTCACGACGCATTACATGCTTTGTGGAGTCGGTAACCGTCAATATGGTTTTGATTGGACATTAGGTTCTTCACCTTCAGATTATTACGAAAGACGAGCTACTTTTGCAGACGACTTGGATGTGGATGTGGTGCCGGTGACGAGAGCGACGGAGCGAGGCAGCGTGACGAGGCCAAGGCGAGCGGGAGCGACGTTTCAAGTGAAGCCGAAGTTGGAAGATTGTGATCCATACATACCGCAAGGATTGCACTATGGGGGCTTACACATTGACATGTTTGGTGGCAGTGTGAAGTTTTGGCGTAGTGGCGTTCGACCACAAGTCTTTTGGGCAGCGGTGACCCCCAATGGCAACGAAACCGATTTCGATTAACTCTTAAGAGATAGGTTATTATCGTGAGTTCCATTTCTCGAAGCCAAGTGATTTGGATTGTTTTATTGAGTGTGATTCTCGTAGGGATTATTATTGTCCTTATTCAACAAATGCGAGAGTCAGCAAATCGCAAATCAAGTGAAAAAAAAATGGCGGATATTATGTTTGCATTACATTCGTTTGCCGCCCAAAATAATGAACGTGTTCCTAGTCGAAAAAATTGGTCTTCGAGTGTGGTTGATCCCCAAGACATTCCCGATTTTTTTCTTTCTTTGGCCCCCCATTTAAACATCCCAAATAATCCCAAGGAGGCCCTTGAAAAATATCCCCCCTATGGACGAGTGAAAGCCTTGTTGGACTCAGGTGATCCGAGTACGAGTATTGTCTTGCAGGAAGCTCCTGAATCCGCTTCCATTCGTCCCAATTGTAGTTATGCCAGTAATGTCGCGGCTTTTACAGGTACTTGTAATTTGAGAGATTCCTATCCCGATGGATTGTCAAATACTATTGGAATTGCAACCCATTATATGATATGTGGAGAGGATTTTCGGCAAAAGGCATTCGATTGGACCTTGCGTGAATCCAAAGATAAGGATTTTTCCCGACGAGCTACTTTTGCCGATCCGCTTTATCGAGATGCTTTGCCTGTCACGAATACTTCACATGGCCAAAATTACACATTCGGTTATCACAGTTTTCAACATTGGATGTTTCAAACAAAGCCTTCGCAAAAAATGTGTGAATCATTCGTGCCGCAGGCCTATTATTCATCCGGTTTGATTGTTGGGATGATGGATAAAAGTATCCGAGTTTTCAGTCCGACTACGGCAAATCACATATTTTGGTCAGCCGTCACACCGAATGCTAACGAAGCAATCGACTAATCAACAGGTGAAAATAAATATAAATTGAATCATTTGAAGGTTCAAGGTGTGAAATCGAAACTCCTTTAGTGGGTTCGTGGATGAGGATTGATGGCATCGGATTCAATAACACCATCACGAAGGCGAACAATTCGCTTGGCCCATTCGGCAATATCATTTTCGTGAGTGACCATGATGATCGTTTTGCCAGCTCGATTCAAGGAACTCAAGGTTTGCATAATTTCAACGCTGGTTTTCGAGTCGAGATTCCCTGTGGGTTCGTCGCCCAAAATCACCTGAGGGTTATTGACCAGCGAGCGGGCAATGGCGACCCGTTGTTGTTGCCCCCCAGACAGTTGGAGCGGGCGGTGATCGAGTCGCTCGCCTAAGCCGACCATGCGTGCGAGGGCCTCGCAACGGGCTTTCGTTTGAGCGGAAATGGTGACCCCCTGATAAATCAAGGGTAACTCGATATTTTCCACAACGGTATATTGTGGAATGAGATTGTAAGATTGAAAAATAAAGCCGAGATAATTGCAACGTACCTCGGAACGTTCGTCATCGGTCCTGCTGGAGACATCGCCCTCGCCGAGCAACTCTCGTCCGAACGTAGGGCGATCGAGCCAGCGCAAGTTCTGTCTCTTATACCCATCGTCCGCTGCCGACGAACCACACTGCTTAGTTCTCTGTTGTGGCGCTA
>CAZFDX010000022.1:0-2773 GCA_964518325.1 uncultured Alcaligenaceae bacterium
GTTCGATAAGGACGCTAAACGCCTTGCCTTTGCCAATGCCACGCGCGGTGCCGATGCCGTAGCCGATGCCATTATTCCCGAAGATGGGGATTACTTTGTGCGAGTCACCGAATTCACTCACACGATTGGGGTACCACAAAACTTCTATCGTTTGACCGTTTCAACGAATCCTTGGATCGATGCGGTATTTCCTCCTGTGGTCGAATCAGGGGAACCCTCACAGGTGACCGTTTATGGTCGGAATCTTCCGGGGGGAACCCCTGCCGAGCCGCCCGCTCGTGTGGGGGCACCCGCTCTGGAAAAATTGGTCGTGACCGTGAATGCCCCCCCCCTTGATGCCAAGCAAACCTTTTCCACCTCTTTAGAACCCAAACAATTCACCATCGACGGCTTTGAATACCGTTTCAAAGGCCCCAATGGTGTTTCCAACCCAATCATTATTGGGTATGCCCGCGAAAAAATCGTTCCCGAAGTCGAACCGAATGATTCCGCCGATAAACCCCAGACGGTTAGCACCCCTTGCGAGATCGTCGGGCGAATCGATAAACGCAACGATATGGATTGGTACAGCTTTGAAGGGAAAAAAGGCGACGTCATCATGATCGATCTGTTGGCAGATCGCATGGGGATGGGTACCGATCTCTACTTCACGGTGGTGAACGGGAAAACCAAAGCCGAAATTACCGAACAAGACGATAACCCCGAAATTCTCTCCACGACCCAATTCTTCAATCGGACCTCGGACCCGGCCCCTTATCGGTTTGTTGTGCCCGAAGATGGTGCGTACCTAGTCCGAGTGGCCTCGCGAGAGGGGAATTTCTTTTACGGTTCTACCGTGTGTTATCGTTTGAAATTAGGGAAAGAACAACCCGACTTCCGCTTGGCAGCAATGCCCCCAAGCAACTACCTTCCCGATGTCACGGTTTTGCGTGCCGGCGGCGCCCAATATCTGACGGTTTTCGTTTACCGACAAGATGGCTTTACCGGAAGCATCACCCTGACCGCAGAAGGCCTTCCTGCCGGTGTCACCTGTGCCCCGCAAATCATCGGGCCGAACCAAAAACTCGGCCAATTAGTTTTCGAGGCTGCCCCGACGGCTGCCCCATTCGAGGGAACCATTACCGTCAAAGGAACCGCTACCATCAACGGTAAGCCCGTAGTGCGAACCGCCAAACCCTATACCATCATGTGGGCAGGGCAACAGCAGCAAAACAATCCTGTCTTCACTCGCTCCGACCATTCCTTGTTCCTCGTGGTGCGCGATAAAGCCCATTTCACGGTGACACCGAATTTGGCGGGGGCCTTTATCAAAAAAGAAGAGAAGATGACCCTGCCTTTGACCGCCAAGCAAGGGGACAAAATCACGGTCCCGTTTACCGTGAATCGAATCTCACCGGAATCGAAAGTCGCAATCAACGTCCAAGGAATGCCGACCTCTCCAGGGAATGCACAACAATTACCCATCACAATCGGGAACAACAACGCAGCGATCGCCGTACCCCCCGATAAGAACGATGGCACGTTCGTAATCGACATCAAGCCGACCGCTTTACCGGGCACCTACACGCTGGCACTCAAGGCGACGGCCACGATCCAATACGATCGGGGAGATAAGAAAACACGCCCCGCCACAATCGAATATGCCCTACCGCCGATTACCGTGGAAGTTCTCCCCACGGCCCTAGCGAAAGTAACCATTCCCCCCACCCCTGCCATCAAAGCGGGGAGCGCTGGGGAACTCGTGGTCCGAGTCGAACGTCTGAATGAATATGCAGGCGATTATAAGGTTAAAGTGGCCCTTCCGCCCACGGCCAAAGGGATCACCATTGCCGAGGGGACCATTGCACCGAACCAGAATGAAATTAAAATTCCGGTGCAAGTCGCTGCCGATGCCCCCGCAGGCCCCATCGCCAACATACCGGTCACCATCACGGGAAACTATGCAGGGAAACACCCCATTGTTCTCCAAGCGACCACGAACCTAACGATTGACAAAGCCCCACCGGCGAAGAAATAATAAAACCCGAAGAATGTCGGGCCGGCGGAGCAGGAGTCCATCTCCCATGCTGCCGGCAAAGAAGGAATACATACCCCAAGCCCACCCGAAAACCTAACCCCAAAACCTCCCTATGAAAAAGTCCTTTTCACTCCTCACGATCTTGGTTTTGCCTGCCCTTGTGTGTGCGCAAACCGCCAACGATACGAAACCCATCCCCGAAATCAAACTCGATCGCAAGGAACCGGTCGATTACGGGAAAGATATTTTCCCGATCTTCAAGAACAAATGCTTCGTCTGTCACTCGGGCAAAGAAACCGGCGGCAAATTGGACCTGAGTACGCATGCCAAACTGATGGCCGGTGGCAAAAAAGGAAGCCCGATCGTTGCCGGCAAAGCCGAAGAAAGCATCCTCTACAAGTATTGCGCTCGCACCCTCAAGCCGATCATGCCTCCCAAAGGTGAGGAACCTTTGACCCCCAACGAGTTGGCCCTTCTCAAACTGTGGATCGATCAAGGGGCCAAACCTCCCGCAGATGTCTCAACTGTGGGAACCGGTAAACCCGAAGTGGTGTTGACCTTACCTCCCAGTGTGGTCAAGCCCATTCGTGGGGTGGCCATCAACAACGATAAATCGTTGATCGCCTCGGGACGAGGAAACCAAATTCACCTGTACAAAGGCGATGGAACTTACGTCAAATCTTTGGTCAATCCCGATTTGAAGACGGCCGACGGCAAACCCGCTTCGGTGGCCCATATTTCTTTGGTCTAGAGCTT
>CAZFDX010000023.1:0-2149 GCA_964518325.1 uncultured Alcaligenaceae bacterium
CCTCGAAGGAGCGTCGGCGATTATCCCCCACGGTGAAAAACCCCCCAGCGGTATTGGCGATTCCGACCCCATTGCGGTAAAGGCCTGTTTCCCCCGTATTTTCAATAATCGTTTGGTTCATCCCGATACCAATTTTACCGGTCAGCCCCATCGTAAAACGGTCGGCGGTGTACTGCCAACGCAAACCGACCTGCGTGCCATAAAATCGATTCTGCGTCTGAAGTCGATCATAACTCAGAACTGCTTCGTTGGCATTCAAAGGAACCCCCAAATAACTGGGGCCACCCGTTGTTCCAAGTATGGGACGAGAAATGTGAGCCACACCCAAGGTTTCATTCAATCCCAAGGTTCTTAAACCCACAAAAACATAACTATAATGGGGCAAATCCCCCAACGAAGTTCGATACAACCCGTTCAGTTCAACCCCATTGAACCGCAAGGTCGATTCTTTGAGTAAACTTCCTGTGATCCCGAGAGCCGGATTAGAAATATAAAGGGCCGATTCGCTATCGGTCCGAGTGTTGAAGAATGGGCGAGCTATCAACAACGTACCCAAGTCGCCTCCAGAAAAGGCAGCTCGTTCGGTTCCTTTTTCAAACACAAATGTCGAAGTCTGAAATCCAAATACCTTTTGGGAATCGGTCCATCGGGTCAGGCCAAAACGAACCCCCGAAAGGCTGCCAAAATCAATATCTCCTTGCCCTACAATTCGCTCTCGGAAACCGCGCTCGAAATCATTGGCTTCGTGATTGGTGTACAGAACATTTACTCCCGTTTGAGAAAGAGGTCCACTGGTCACCAACGGGGAAGAAATGGTTTGCGCTTTCACCCACCAATTCAGATATTCCAAGGTCACGGTTGTTCGCAGCAACGGATTAGGATACTCCCGCAGCGGCACATAATCGGGGGGCGTTACCACGGGGATTTCGCTGATCGGCGCCGGAATGGGCACGGGCACGGGGGAACCGATCGTCGGGATTCGGGGCTGAGGTAATTCCCCCATAGGATTCTTCGGCTCGGTCGAGCGGGAATCCGGCACCGGCATGGGAGTGGAAACAGTGGGTGCGGGCGGAAGGCTAGGCGATGCTGGTGGAACACTAGACGATGACGGTGGAACACTAGGCGATACCGGCCGAGGGCTGGGTGATTTCGGTGCAAGGCTTGGCGTGTCTGGTAACTCAGGAAGTTTCGGGACGGTCGGCAAAGGTGCAGGGTCCAAGTCCACCACTTTTCTTTGTTGGGCAAACAAAAGGCTACTACCGAGCAACAACCAAATCAGAACCACGACTAACGCCACAAGTTGAAGGAAGATAATTCTCACGTCAGTCAACGATAGCCGTTGCATCCCGAACTCCCACAAACAAGAAGCAATTACCCACAATCGTTATCGTCATAATAAAATCGCTACATGAAGAGAATTCGATAAAATCGTTAGCAAAAATAGACAAGATGGAAAAAGGGTGACACACGTTCAAAACATCCCCACCTTCAAAATATCCCCACCTAGAAACGGCACTGGGGAACCCTGCCTTTTCTCCGGATACCCTCCTCCTCCTGTGAACCGAGAATAGAATCGTTTTAAGATTGAGAAGGGGGATTACGAAAGATGATCCAACCTTTAGGAGATCGCGAACGAAGATTACGAAAGATGATCCAGAACATCCCGCCAAGCCACATATTCGATTCCTAAAGATTGACCTTCTGCTTTCGCGGTCTGCTGGAAAAGATGGGCAGCGGGGACATCGATGCCGGCACTGGCATCTTCCACCATGGCCACGCGAAACCCCGCTTGGACCAAATCACGGGCAGTGAAATAGCAACAGATATTTGTCGCAATTCCACAGACCAAAACCGCTTCTATCCCCGAGGCTTTGAGGGTCTGAATAAACTCGGGATGTTGGGCAGTCACGGCGTAGGCTTCAAAATCGGCCTGAAATCCCTTGCGCCAAATCGTCTGAAAGCGATGCGTTCCTAAACCGGGTAGAAATTCGGCCCCTGTTGTTCCCATCACACAATGGGGAGGATAAAGATTGTCGGAATAACCCAGAAACGAGCGGTGATTTTTCGGATGCCAATCTTTCGTGGCATCTATTCTGCTCCCTGTCTCTTATCCACTCTTGACGCTGCCGCCCTTCCACGCTGTGTATAA
>CAZFDX010000024.1:0-5145 GCA_964518325.1 uncultured Alcaligenaceae bacterium
GTCTCGAACCCCCCCTTTGGAATCGCCTCTTGATACCAAGGCATGAGAATGGCCAAGCCGAGATTTTCCTCCCAAGTCAAAGAGTCGGTCAAAGTGGTGGGGACGATCTCGTTTTTTTCCTCTAGAGAAAAAAGAACACTCAAGGAATTCTCAAAATTCTGATAGAGTAACCAATGACCATCGTTCGAGGTTTTTAATTGGCTGCTTTCGTGGTTTAGGGTCGAGCGGAGTTGCAGCAAAGGAAAGGCTTCCTCAAATTGTAGGGAACAAACCCAAGTGTTTCCCAAACTATCGAGAAAATAAACTTCTCCTCGGTGTCCAAAACAGAGTTGCTTGGCACGGCTTTTGAGAGAATATCGACGCATACCCCTCTCACTCAAAAGATCGTCTGATTATACAAGAAAGAGGGATCGATTATCCCACTCCAGCAAGCCCCGATCTGGAAGCCGTTAGGTCCGAACCCCGTAGTAGAAGGCAACGATAGCGGTGACCGCGACCTCCCACCCCCCGAAGTCGAATTGTTGGACTAAGGTAGATTTGACCATCGTCTGCAAGATCACTTCGACAAACATGGTTGCCATTGCAATCAGAGAGCACCACGCTTGAAAGGTTTGCAGAACGTAACTGTCGCGGAAGGGGAACAATTTCACAAGTTGCCCAAGCACTAAACCACCAAACACAGCCCCGACCAGATATTTCCAGTATTTCCATTCATTGGGATCATCAACCTTAGGGATCAGACGGTCGAATCGTTCTGGGTGATACAACGCAAGGAAAACACTTGTGGCAATTGTTCCCACGATGATGAGAAACCGAATAGAGCCTCGGGGCAACCATAAGGGGGAAGGTTCGTTGGACTTGCTCGTTTCCATCGACTTCCCGTGTGCCACGAAGAAGATCAAAACCAATGCCAAGAGAAAGTAAAGATTCAAAGGGATGGGGATAGCGCGTTCATCAGGCAGTAGGAGTAACAGCCAAAGTTGAATCACACTCACAATGGCAAGGATACCCCGTACCGATCCCGGTGGTAACCCCAGTGGGGCGCGAGGTTCATCTGAGGATGGCATACACTTCTCCGGAGTTTTAGGTTAGTCTACTAAATTATTCGCTAGGTTAGCTCAAACCTTGGCCAGAATCTTGGAAATAGTTCCCCTTCCTCCGTGAATTAGTGAGAAATCGCAATCGGTCTTTATGAGGAAAAAACAAACGCTGCCGAGACCACAATCGGCCCTGCCGCTGCTGGTAATGTGTGCAGTCGATGCCCAGCGAAAATCGTTTCTGCCTACCCACTTCTACTCTGGTTTCTATCATTCCATTTTGTGAATCTTGTGCAGGGGTTTTGTTGAAATGAAAGTGCCGATCTCTTGGTTTGGCGAGATGGTCGATCTCAAAGGAATCGAATTGCCTGAGCTGATTGAACGCCTAACACTCGGCGGGCTAGAAGTCGCTTCGGTTCGGTTTTATGGTCGGCCGATCCCTTCGGGGTTCAAAACCAAGGTGGAAGAACCGGGTCCTGTTTGGGACCCCGAGAAAATCGTCACGGCCAAAATTCTCTCGATCGAGAAGCACCCTAATGCAGACAAGCTCAAGTTGGTCCAACTCGATTACGGTCAGGGGCGAACCAAAACGGTCGTCACGGGGGCGCCGAATATCTCCGTTGGGCAAAGTGGTCAAATCGTGGTGCTTGGCTTAACGGGGTGCCATTATTTCGATGGGCACGTCACCCCTAAAAAAATCGCCGAACTGAAACCGGGGAACCTCCGAGGGATCGTTTCGGATGCGATGGTCATGTCCGAATTTGAATTGGGCATCACCGATGAACATGAAGGGATCATTCTGCTGGAACCGAGCGACCCTGTGGGGATTCCTGTGGTCGAATTGTTTGGCGAGACGACTTTGGAAATCGATATTCTCCCGAACATGGCCCGTTGTTTGTCGATGGTGGGCTTGGCTCGTGAAGTGGCGGCTTTGTTCGGGCGTCAGGCTCAGATCAACGAACCGACCCTTCGCACCAGTTCGGAATCGATTGTAGGGAAGGTGAACATTCATATCGAAGACCCCAATCGCTGTGCCCGCTATTCTGCCATGCTCATCAAGAATGTGCAGGTGGCGGGGGCGCCCGGTTGGATGAAACGCCGGCTCAATTATGCAGGGCAACGGCCTATCTCAAATGTGGTCGATATTACCAACTATGTGATGCTCCATTGGGGGCAGCCGTTACACGCTTTCGATTACGATATTTTGGTGAAACGGGCAGGGGGACAAACGCCGTCGATTTTCGTCCGGCAGGCAAAACCCAGCGAAAAGCTCAAAACCCTTGATGGTCAAGAACGGGAACTCATTCCTGAGGATATAGTAATTGCCGATTCTGTGGGGCCAATCGCTTTGGCAGGGGTCATGGGGGGGGCCGAAACGGAAGTCACGGCTGAGACGAAAACCATCCTTTTGGAATCGGCGAATTTCGATCCGGTTTCGATCCGCAAAACGGCCCATCGCCTCACGCTGTTCAGCGAGGCATCGACCCGTTTCTCGCGGGGGATTTCACCGGAAATTGTGCCAATTGCTGCCCGATATGCCTGCCAACTTTTGAGCGAATATGCCCAAGGGGAAGTTCTCAGCGGCATGGCAGATTCGTATCCGAAAGTTCAATCCACGCAGGTTGTCTCGCTTCCGGAAAAGGAAATCGTTCGGCTATTGGGTGTGAGTATCCCAAGCGAGGAAGTGGAACGAATTCTCACGGCGTTGAACTTCCAACTGACACGGGTTCCGGAAGGTTGGACGGTCGAAGTCCCGAAGTCCCGTCTGGATATTCAATCGGGGGCGGCTGATCTGATCGAAGAGTTAGCGCGGATTCGTGGTTATGATCGGCTGCCGACCACGTTACTTTCGGGGGAATTACCGCCGCAAACGGGGAATTGGGATTTGCAACGCGAAGAGCAAGCGCGGAATCTGTTGGTAGGTGCAGCCCTGAACGAGTGCATTATCTATTCATTGGTGGATGCCAGCCGAGAAACGCCCTTTGCGGTGGGCAAGGATGTAGTGACCTTGAAAAATCCCCTCAGTCCGGAACGCTCTTCGCTCCGAAGGACCTTGCTCCCCTCGTTGCTGGAGGTGGCCAAGCTGAATTCGGCGAATTATCCGAGGGTGGCCCTGTTTGAATTGGGGCCGGTTTTCCTGCCGAAAGCCGGTGAAAGGCTGCCCGACGAACCCCGCCGGATTGGTATAGTGTTGCTCGGTCGCCGCACTGCCGAGGCTTGGGACGATCCGCAGGGGGTACCACCGGTCGGCACGGATTTTTACGATCTGAAAGGTGTGATCGAACATCTGCTGCGGGGGTTGCATGTGAAGGAAGTGGCCTATCAACTGGCTCAAGATGTTTCGTGGTTGCATCCGGCGCGGGCGGCCACGGTTTCGGTTCAAGGGCAAAATATCGGTCATTTTGGTCAGTTGCATCCACGAATTGCCCGCGATTTTGGCCTACCCGAGCAAGGGGTTTTTGTTGCCGAACTCGATTGGGAACGGCTCGCGACGTTGGTGCCACATCGCTTTGCTTACCGAGCGATTTCTCCCTTCCCCGCCGCCAAACGTGATAGTGCCGTGTTGGTCGATCGAGACATTACCCATGAGGCGATTGCCAAAGAAATTCGGGAAGCGGGGGGCGAGCTTCTCACGGCCGTCACCTTGTTCGATGTGTATACCGGCGAAGGAATCCCCGAAGGGAAAAAATCGTTGGCCTTTGCCCTGAGCTATCAAGCGTTGGATCGTACTCTTTCAGATAAAGACATCGATAAAGCCCATACCAAGGTTAAAGAGCGGGTGAAGAAAAATCTGAAAGCGAGCATTCGCGGCGAGTAAAAAAGGAACCCACGCAATGCAATTTCAGGGAAGGTTGACGCATTATCTCATTTTGATTGTGGTGCATCTGTTGCTGACGCTACCGCGATTGGATGCACTCCCGTTGACCGATGTGGATGAGGGGATCAATTCCGAAGCCGCACGCGAAATGCTCGAATCGGAAAATTATGTGACCCCGCATTACAACTACCAATTGCGGACGGCCAAACCCGCCTTGTTGTATTGGGTACAATCGAGTTCGTACCGGCTCTTTGGCGTGAGCGATTGGTCAGCACGATTTCCCGCAGTGCTGTTCGGCTTATTCACCGTTTTGATGACCTACGAACTGGCCCGACAGGTCTTCTCACCTGCGACCGGTTTACTCTCGGGATTGATTCTCATCACATCGATTGAATTTGCCCTACTGTCGCATGCCGCGACACCAGACCCCCCTTTGTTGTTCTTCACGACCTCGGCTTTGGTGCTATTTTGGTTGGGTTCCCGTCAGGGGCAAAGGTGGTGGTTCTGTTTCTCGGCGTTTTTTTGCGGCTTGGCTGTGTTGACGAAAGGACCGGTTGGCTTGGCGATTCCGGGCCTGATTGGTTTACTCACCTTTGCCGTGAATGGGAACCTGAAGGCGTTTTGGGATCGGCGATTGCTCTGGGCGTTGTTGGTATTTTTGTTAGTGGCCTTACCTTGGTATGGCTTGGTTGCAGCCGATACTCGGGGCGTTTGGCCGAGACGATTTTTTCTCGAAGAAAATCTGGAACGCTTCAATCAGCCGAAGGAAAATCACAAAGGCCCGATCTTTTATCATCTGGGTTTGCTCTTTGTTTTGTTTACCCCGTGGAGTGTGTTTCTGATTGTGGTATTTCGGGTCGCTTATTCGAGTTTCCGCGCGGGAGAAGATGCGAACCAATCGTTTCGGGCCGATCATCGCTTTCTAATCGTGTGGTTTTTGACCTATTTGATCTTCTTTTCGATCGCAGCAACCAAGCTCCCCAATTACATTTTGCCGTTGTATCCGGCCTTAGCGATTCTGACCGGTCGCAGTTTAGAGCGATGGCGAACCGGTCCTTCTCCTTGGGGGAATTGGGTGATTCCCGCAGCGATGGCGGGTTACCTGCTCACTGGGGTGTTGGTGAGTGTCGGTTTGCTGCTGGCAGGAGGAGCTATCCCCCTTCCGAAACTGGGGCGTCCTTTTGAAGGATTCGCTTCGGTCGCATGGGTGGGCCTTTTCCCGATCGGGGCAGGGATCGGATTCTACTGGTTCGCTCGAAAGCAACAAAATACCTCAGCGTTAGCCTCGTT
>CAZFDX010000025.1:0-3160 GCA_964518325.1 uncultured Alcaligenaceae bacterium
CTTTTCTATTTCGGGCTTGAGATAGGCATATTGTCCCACCAAATCGACCAAAGGAACTGCTGTGTGACCTGCCACGAATTGAACTCCCGTCGCACTATGGACTTTTCTGATCTTTCACAAACGGGCCTATATAGATGATGCTATGAAAAAGTGTCAAGAGGAGTATGACGGGTCGAGTGTGGTGACTTCAAAAGGGGAACTCGAAACGATAATCTTTTTTTCGGAGAGGGTTTAGGATTTGGAAGCTCCCGAACTTTATGGACCTGAACCGCCGCACTCTCTAGAGATTCCCATTCACTGACCAAATGGCACGAGCCAATACGGGATTCCCTGAGTTAAAAATTCTGGCTAATTTTGGAAGAAAATCCGTTGACATTCGATTTCTGTAAGGTTAGGCTTTCTTAATCATCCCTGTAAACCTACCATTACTCTCCTCTTCTCGGAGCGAACTATGCTCACCCTTTTCTCAAACCGATCTCATCACGCTTGTGATGGAACCACCCGCCGTGACTTTTTGCGAGTCGGGGCATTGGGACTCGGTGGATTGACCCTCCCTAACCTCCTTCAAGCTAGAGCCGAAGCCGCAAAAACTGGCTCGCTTGCTAAGGATACCTCGGTCGTTTGGCTGTGGTTGGGAGGAGGACCTACCCACGTTGAAACCTTCGATCCGAAGATGGATGCCCCTGTGGAATATCGTTCCACCACCGGTTCGGTGAAAACCAACGTGACGGGCATCGAACTCGGGGGCACCTTCGAGAAGATGGCCGCTGTTGCCGACAAAATGGCCTTCGTGCGATCGTTCGCTCACAGCAACTCGGGTCACGGCGGCGGCACTCACTGGGTTATGACGGGTTACAACTTTGTTGCTGCCGATAATGGCGGTGGCGCGAACAAACCCGGCTTTGGCTCCATTCTGGCCCGTTATCGTGGTACGAATGCTCCCAGTGGGATGCCAACCTATATCCGCATGAACAGCATTTTGGGAGATGGTCCCGCTTTCTTGGGCAGAACGTATGCCCCGTTCGATGTGGCAGGCAAAGCCCGAGACAACCTCTCGCTTCGCGGAACACTCGATATGCTGGAAGATCGAAAATCGCTTTTGAAAACCTTCGACACCATGAATCGGGAAGTCGATCAAAGCGGTTTAGTGGCTGGACTAGATGGTTTTGAAACTCAGGCGTTGGAATTGGTCGTAGGGAAAGCGAAAGAAATTTTCGACATTACCCGCGAAAGTCCCAAAACTCGGGAACGTTACGGTAAGGGGTTAGGTGAACAACTTCTGCTCGCTCGTCGCCTGTGCGAGAACGGGGCAGGTTTCGTGACCTTGAATTACGGCGGTTGGGATATGCACGGCCAAATCGCGACAGCCATGAAACGAAGTGGCCCTGTGGTCGATAATGCCGTCAGTGCTTTTGTGGAAGATGTGGCAGAGCGAGGTCTCGATAAAAATATCCTGCTCGTTATCTCTGGGGAATTCGGACGGACCCCCAAAATCAACAATAGTGCAGGCCGAGATCACTGGGCACCTCTGTCGACGTTAGCTCTGGCAGGGGGAGGCTTGAAGATGGGTCAAACTGTTGGGGAATCGACCGCCAAGGCCGAAGCTCCCAAGAGCAAGCCGATTAGTCCCCAAGACCTGATGGCAACGATTTTCCACGTTCTGGGAATGCCGCAGGATTTACATTTCAAAGACCCCACGGGCCGACCCGTTCCCATGATTAACGGCGGTAAAGTAATCAGCGAACTCGTCTAATAACCCGTTTTTTGGGATGCCCCCCAACAGAAGCCGACGTTTGATCGTCGGCTTTTTGCTTTTTCCCTTCGATTCCGAAATATAATAATCCCTATGCCAGTGCGTGTTTCTAATCTTCGTACTCCTGTTGATGAACCTTTCGAGGCTTTGCCAAAACGTCTGGCCGCCGCTATCGGGATTCCAGAAAAGGAACTTCCTTCTTGGCGTGTGGTCCGTAAAAGTCTCGACCTGCGTGATAAAAAAGCCCTGCAATTTGTCTACAATGCGGAGATCGATCTCAAAGAACCGCGTCTTCCTGCGCAAGCGCCGGGAATCAAAATCGAGTATGTCCCCGCCGAAGTCTTTTCTCTTCCTCAGCACGGTTCGACCCCGCTCAAACATCGACCCATCGTGGTCGGCAGTGGCCCCGGCGGGTTAGTGTGTGCCTATTTTCTTGCTTTGGCTGGTTATCATCCCTTGGTTTTAGAACGGGGAACCCCTGTTCATCAAAGAATCCGTGATGTGAAAATTTTCGACGAGGGGGGGAAATTTGAACCCGAGTCGAATTATCTGTTTGGTGAAGGGGGAGCTGGCACTTTTTCCGATGGGAAATTGACCAGTCGAGCGGTCGGCCCCGATGTGCAACGGGTCATGGAATTGTTCGCCGAATGCAAAGGCCAACAACCGAATAAACCTTCGATTTTGTACTACCATCGCCCGCACCTTGGCTCGAATCGTCTCCCTGCCGTGGTGAAGGCCATTCGCCGAAAAATCGAAGAAATGGGCGGCGAAGTGCGCTTCCATACTCGCGTGGAAGACATTTTCTTAACCGAGGGGCACATCACCGGCGTTGGGACCTCTTCGGGTGAAATCGCGACGGAATTGGTAGTGCTAGCGCCCGGACATAGCGCAAGAGATACCTTCGAGATGTTGTTGCGCCGCGGGATTCCCATCGTGCAAAAGGATTTTCAATTCGGTGTGCGTGTGGAACACCCCCAAAGTGTGGTGAATCGAGTTCAATATGGGACACGCCCTTACGAGGAGATTTTGGGAAATGCCGACTACTCGCTTGTGGCACGGGGAAAGACCGACCTTTTTACCTTTTGCATGTGTGCGGGGGGATATGTGATTCCGAGTGTGTCGGAAGAAGGATACTTCTGCACCAACGGGATGAGCCTTTCCAAGCGAGATTCTTATTTCGCCAACAGTGGGCTAGTGGTTACCATCCCCACTTCGGAATTTGGAGGGAGCGATCCTTTGGCAGGGGTACGGCTGCAACAAATCTATGAGAAACGAGCGTTTGAACTCGGTCGCGGGGAATACGCTTGCCCCGTTCAACAAGCCAACGATTTTCTTGCCGGCCGCGTCTCGAAGGGGGCCGAATCGAGTTATCCACGAAAAAAAGTCCTCGTATCCTTGGAAGAAGTT
>CAZFDX010000026.1:0-4466 GCA_964518325.1 uncultured Alcaligenaceae bacterium
TTCCGAAGTTGCCGCCCATCATCCCGCAGTTGCCGCCCATCATCGCCATGCCGCCACCCCAGTTGCCACCCATCATCCCGAAGTTGCCGCCCATCATGTTCATGCCGCCGCCCCAGTTGCCGCCCATCATGTTCATGCCACCGTTGCCAAAATTACCTCCCATGTTCCCGAAGTTTTGGCCCATGTTGCCAAAGTTTTGGCCCATGTTCCCGAAGTTTTGGCCCATGTTGCCAAAGTTCTGACCCATGTTTTGGCCAAGGTTATTGTTGCCTTGATTGTTTTGCACGGGGCGTGCGGGGAAGTTGGGACGGAATCCTTGGGCTTTGACCTCTTCCGTTTGATAGGGGATCAGCGCGATCAAACCGAGGGCCAACGAAATTACGGCGAGACTGCTTGTGATTTTGCTTAGTGACATAGTTCTTTCCTCAGTTATCTCCACGACTTTAGAACGGGAGAGGTTCAAAGGTAATGGAAACAGGTGGGGCATAATATCATTGTGATATACCCACCCAAAACCGTGATATTACAAACAAATTTCTCGTATGACGATTTGCACCATAAGTGAGCTTGAAACCCTAAAATAATAGTGTGATTATTCCAACTCAAAATTGCAAACTCATCCCTGACTATTGCGATTCTGGTTAGAGAATCGACACGATAGGGTACCCTATGGTTTCAAATAGCCATTACTCTGGATATAAGGAGTATTCTTGCTACTATTAGTTAGGCTTTTGAGGAGATTCCAATATCCCTCAAAAATTCTCCAAGAATTTTCCCTTGGAGAACCATTCCTTCCAGCATCTTTCTACATTAAAGCCTAACTCATAGAAGTTGTTTCAATAATAAACTTGCGCAACAAATTTGGAATCGATATTTTCTTTGCTTGTTACATTCTGAACCGAATAGGGGCTTCTTATCCTTGATCTGGATTCTGAATAATCCTGATTTTATTCATCAAGATTATCCTTAGAATTTATTTAATGATTGATTATGGTTTGCTTAGATGTTGATGTTGGATTTTGGATTCAGAATTTCGGTTCGATTTTTCGTTTTTTCGATTCCTCTGCCCAAAAAGTGTGACACCCGACTTGTGATAATTCTCGTCGATCTCGTCTTTATCGGTTGCCGTATTGAGCTTCATAATACTTGAGATAATCTCCGGAACGAATTCGGGCCACCCATTCTGTGTGATTCTTGTACCATTCGATGGTCTCTTTTAGGCCCTTTTCAAATGGAATTTCGGGTGCCCATCCCAATTCCCGCTCGGCCTTCGAGCAATCGATCGCATAGCGCCGATCGTGGCCCGGCCGATCTGCCACGAATTTAATCAGGCTTTTGGGTTTATTCAGCAGTTCTAAAAGTAATTCCGTCAAATGGAGGTTGGCCTTTTCGCATCGCCCCCCGAAGTTATAGACTTCGCCGCTTTTTCCCCGTCGCCAAGCCAGTTCTACCCCGCGTGCATGGTCCGAGACATGAATCCAATCTCGAATTTGCATCCCATCCCCATAGACGGGAACCGGTTGATCATTCAGAAGATTGGAAACGAACAAAGGAATCAGTTTCTCAGGGAATTGATAAGGCCCATAATTGTTCGAGCAACGGGTAATCACTGTGTCCATTTTGAATGTGTGATGATAAGCATTGACCAATAGATCGGCCCCTGCCTTGCTGGCCGAGTAGGGGCTATTCGGAGAAAGGGGAGTCGTCTCCGTGAAAAAGCCCGTCGGGCCGAGGCTCCCATACACCTCATCTGTCGAGACTTGGACAAACCTTTTTACCTTTTTCGCACGGGCACAATCCAACAGCACTTGGGTTCCGAGCACGTTGGTTTTTACGAACGGCGACGAATCCAATATACTGCGATCCACATGGCTTTCGGCAGCGAAATTGATCACGGCATCGACCCCTTCCCCGAGAGCGTTCCACACCGATTCTCGATCTGTAATATCCCCTTTGATAAATCGATAGCGAGGATGGTCGGCCACCGAAGCTAAGTTTTCTAGGTTACCGGCATAGGTCAGCGCATCATAGTTGATGATGTGGATTGAGCTATCTCGGTCAAGTAAGTCGCGGATGAATGTACTTCCGATAAACCCGCAACCGCCCGTCACAAATAATGTTGGCATTTCGTGAATCTCTTCAGGTTATACAATCTTCAGAATCATAGTTTACAAATCACGCCCCACTCTCGCCCTGAAATGCTCCCGCTCTCCTACATGTTTTTACTACATCGTTCCGTATTGGTTTGAATAACAGAAGGTTCCCTTCTTGTGTCCTCTTACCAAAAATTACAGGTCAGACCTATTTTGAATTCCCTTACGATTGTCCTAATGTGCTGAGAGAAATAGGCCTGAGAAGCCGATGCGATTGTACTGATGTGCTGAGAGAGATAGGCCTGAGAAGCCGATGCGATTGTCCTGATGTGCCGATACGATTGGCATGACATGCCGAGAAAAATAGGCCGATCGGTTCGATGAAAAATTTTTCTCGTCAGATAAACTTGTCCTCTCCAAAGGACCGGTTATAATGAAGTCACGCGTTTACGGATGAACGTGTCAACTCAGTTGAGTTGGAATTTCGGCAATTAGCCAAACTCGTGAAAGGAATCCCTTTTTTCCAGACGATCCTTATTACCCAAAACAATCAACCCGAATGTTAGAACCCAGCTTGGCGTTGGGATTCGATCCCTTTGGTTTGGGAACAACAAAGGTCGCATGAACGTGAGAGAGGCAGTGGTTTCGGATCAAGCTGCGATAACCCGACAAGTCAAGGAAGCCAGCGATATTGTCGCTGTCGTCGGGTCTTATATTCACGTCCTACCTGCGGGGGCCTCTTTCAAAGCGATTTGTCCCTTCCATAACGATACCCGTCCCAGTTTGCAGATTGATCCGAAATGGCAAAATTATCGTTGTTGGTCCTGCGGAGCCAAGGGGGACGTTTTTAGCTTCGTCCAAAATTACGAACGAGTTTCCTTCAAAGAAGCCCGAGAGATTCTGGCCCGAAGAGCCGGTATTTCCCTTGAGGGGACCCCTCAAGAAAATCTGTTGCGGGTTCGCCTGCTCGATGCCATGAAATGGGCCGAATCTGTTTATCAGCACTACCTTCTCGAATCGCCCGACAGCGAAGCCCAAAAGGCACGGCTCTATTTAGGGGAAAGAAAACTCACGGGGCCGACCGTCCGTCAATTTGGTCTGGGTTATGCGCCTTTGGATGGGGAATGGTTAGTCCAACGGGCCACTCGCGAGGGGCGCGACCTCTCGATTCTCAAGGAAGTGGGTTTACTTGGGGAACGTGAAAACCAACGGGGATTTTACGACCGTTTCCGCGATCGCATCATGTTTCCCATTCGCGATTCCCGAGGCCAAACCGTGGGATTTGGCGGCCGGATTCTTCCGAATTCCCCTTTGATCGATCGTGCCCCCAAATACTACAACTCGACCGATACCCCTTTATTTCAGAAGAAAGAATTACTCTTTGGCCTCGATTTGGCCCGTCACGAAGCCGCCAAGGTCGGATACCTCGTCGTGGTCGAAGGCTATACCGATGTGATGATGGCCACCCAATGTGGAATTCTCAATACCGTTGCCACAATGGGGACCGCCTTGAATGAAAAACATGTTTTGCAACTGAGACGTTTTGCCCCCAGGGTGGTTTTGGTCTATGATGCTGATAGCGGTGGGGAAACGGGCGTCGATCGGGCTTTGGAATTATTCATCGAACACGATGTGGAACTCGCCATTGCCACCCTTCCAGATGGTTTGGACCCATGCGATTTATTGGTCAGTCAAGGTGCCGAACCGTTCCGGAAAGCACTGAATAGTGCGATCGATGCCCTCGATTATAAACTCAACCTGCTGCTCCATCAGGCCCAAGGGAGTACGCTGGGGATCAAGGCCGCCGTCGATGAGATTCTCACGCTGATGGCATCGGCTCCGGAACGCTCCGGTCAGGCGGGCCAAGTGAAGCGGGAATTGATTATTACTCGATTGGCCCAGCGATTGGGCTTACGGCAAGAAACGGTGTGGGCACGCTACGGAGAATTGCGACACGAAAAGAAAGGCGAGGCCGCACGGAATATCCCGAAACCCCTCGCGACGGGGGCCAATTCCACCAAGCCCCCCGCGCAAAAGACGGCCCCCGCAAGCCCCTTGGAACGACAACTATTGGAATTACTTTTGGCCGACCCTCCCTTGGTGATGGTCGCGAAAAAGGAACTGAAAGCCGAAGAGATTCAACATCCCGGTTTCCGATTACTGTTGGAGAATCTCTATTCCCTTCAGGAAGCGGGCGCTTATCCTGATTTGGACGGTCTCCGCTTGTTGCTCGATCATCCTGCCCTGATCGCCAAAGCGATGGAACTGCAAGAGGTCGGTCGATCGGCCAGCGACAGGCCCGCCCTGCTCCGAAAGGTTTTTGAGGAATATGAAAGGCGAGCCGTACTTGCCAACACACAGCAATTAACAAAT
>CAZFDX010000027.1:0-2399 GCA_964518325.1 uncultured Alcaligenaceae bacterium
TTACCTTTTGCGGGTATGTAATAGTAAAATCTTCTCGTAAGATGAGCCTTGGAGGGAATATTAAGTATTTGCAAAGCCAGTTCGTTACTGCCGCGAAAATCGAACATCAGCCAGCCATCTATTCCTTTTTTCTGAATTACTTCCTGAATTTTTGTAAGACTAAATTTATTCATAGTGTCCTCAGTTGCTGAAAGGAGAAAACATTAGTTCAATTCTGAAATATAGAATAATTTTTTGAGAATGGTTCGGCAAATCTCAATCCCTAAAATAATAAAAATGTTTCTCTGCAAGGGTGTTCCGATTTATCGTAAAAATATTTGCGTTGTACTAAGTTATGTAGAGTAACAGAATAAATCTAAGCGGGCTTCTTCATTACTATTGCGAAATAGTCAAATATCAATTGGCGTTTAAGGCGGAGAGTCCTCAGGGAAGCGGGTTGAAATGATTGTAAAACGGTAATGTAGTCTGTTAGTGTATGTTGATGCGGATGTAATACATCACCGGAGAACAATCTGAAAACCGGCTTTAACCAGGAATGGCGGTGGACATCACTTGAAAGCAGCAGAGTGCCGCCGGGTTTGGTCGATTCCCAAAGATTTTGCAGGCTTCTGTGCCAGTCGGAAACATGGTTAATGGCATTAATGCAGAATACAAGATCGTACTGTTTTGCCGGTGTAAAGATTTCCAGGGGTGAATTGTAAAATGTTATGCGAGGGAATTTCTCGGGACTGATAAACGAATGTAGCTGTGCTTGATATTTATCGAGCAGGGGATCGACTGCATCGCACTCCAGATTATTGAGGATAATAAAAATTCCTGCGGGTCCGCACCCTGCATCCAGACATGTTGGGGTATTCTCTAAACCGATGCCACAGGTTTTAAGGAATTTAAACCAATACGATTTCTTTTTTTCGAAATAGTCGTCCGGTTTTTTTTTACGCAGATAAAATTTCCACCACTGCAATTCTAAAGATTGGGCGAGTTTCCATTTAAGCGTTGTGTTGAGCATTTTCATTGAAATATGAATAAAGATAGACTGAAAAGATACAACAAATAAGGTGTAGGTAAAACATTTGGAATGCTAATAAGGGGATAATTCTTACATAGTCCGATTAATACGCTTACGCAGTTGCTAAATATACAAACGGGGGATAGTCTCAATTCTAACATAGTTCGATTAATACAATGCAATTTCAAAGCAAAAAACAGTATATTATTTGAGTCTCAATTCTAACATAGTTCGATTAATACCGAATGAGAAGCAACAAAATCAATCAAGCCTTAAGGGTCTCAATTCTAACATAGTTCGATTAATACCGAATGAGAAGCAACAAAATCAATCAAGCCTTAAGGGTCTCAATTCTAACATAGTTCGATTAATACACGAAAAGTCGGCACGGGTTGCAAAGAAAATGCCGAGTCTCAATTCTAACATAGTTCGATTAATACAAAAATATGAAAATTTTAAGTAAGAAAGAATTTTCCCGTCTCAATTCTAACATAGTTCGATTAATACAATATTTGAAAAGTAATTGAGAAGTCAGTTAGAGAGTCTCAATTCTAACATAGTTCGATTAATACATGTGTGGCAAGTTCTTGCAAGTGGCAAGCTTACTGTCTCAATTCTAACATAGTTCGATTAATACAGTTTTTCCTTCATTTGGTTATCAACAATATCTTTTGTCTCAATTCTAACATAGTTCGATTAATACGAAAAAAAAATTCTTATGTGAACTAACCATATCTAGTCTCAATTCTAACATAGTTCGATTAATACTAGACAACAAAATGGAAAAATTTATTCCTACAGTGTCTCAATTCTAACATAGTTCGATTAATACAAAAAATTCCCTTTACGAATATAAATTGTATGCAACTGTCTCAATTCTAACATAGTTCGATTAATACCACACACTATAGTTTGCATTAAAATTCACAGTTCGAAAGTCTCAATTCTAACATAGTTCGATTAATACAAAAAAAGGAAAAATAACATGAAGAAGAAATTTTTGTGGTCTCAATTCTAACATAGTTCGATTAATACTCTATGATGGTGGGAGACTGTTACGAACCCCTTACACAGTCTCAATTCTAACATAGTTCGATTAATACATACTGCTTCTTTAGAATATAAATGTTCCCCTTTATCTCAATTCTAACATAGTTCGATTAATACAGAAAACGGGGTGTTTTATAACGAAATCTCAGTATTAATCTCAATTCTAACATAGTTCGATTAATACAAAAAGAAAACGATAAAGAAAGAATGATAATTCTTCATCTCAATTCTAACATAGTTCGATTAATACTTAAAATCGTTACCAAACCGCATAAACTCCGCGCCATCTCAATTCTAACATAGTTCGATTAATACTTTGAGTATCGCCCCACGCATACAT
>CAZFDX010000028.1:0-4760 GCA_964518325.1 uncultured Alcaligenaceae bacterium
GTTTCAATCTTTCAGCGCTGCCGAATTGACCCGCTGCCCCAAATGTGGTGAGGAAAAATTACGTCGCCTTTTTGGAACCGGAGCGGCCCTAATCTTTAAAGGGTCCGGTTTCTACGAGACCGATTATCGAAGTGATTCTTACAAGAAGGCCGCCGAAGCAGAGACCAAATCCAGTCAAAGTTCCTCTTCACCGAGCAAAGCCACCGACAGTTCATCGGCTTCGAGTTCCTCCGGCAATAGTGCAAAGCCGGCATCCTCTTCGTCATCGTCGAGTTCTGGAACCAATTCTGGTTCCAGTTGATTGTCGCTTCTTTTGTCTGTTTTAGCTCGGCAACGATCTCGGCCGTGCTGCCCATGCTCAACTACGTTTGCGGTTGTGCAGATAGGTCGGCTCGTCGATAGGCGCTGCGAGCAGTATCACCACGCAGGGCTAATGAAGTCGCCGATTTCGAGGGAATTATTGTTTTGTATCGGCCACCGCAATCCAGCGATCTAACACCTGTTCGGGGGTGGCCACACCGGTTACCCCAATTTGTTGTATGGTGATCGAAGCGACAAGGTTCCCGAAGGCTGCTGCCTTAATGGGATCGGCTCCTGCTGCCATCGCAAGGGCAATGCCCGCACTAACGCTATCTCCGGCACCGACCGTGTCGATTGGCCCTTCCACGGTGATCGCATTGATTTTCGTGGATGTCCCGTCGGGTTGGTGAACGGTCATCCCTTGATCGCCATGGGTTTCAAAAATGGGACGGCCCAATTTCTTGGCATGATTCGAGATTCCCCCAGCGAGGGAGGCACTTTCTCTGGAATTCGGCTTAATCGACACATTCTCGAACGAAAAGATATTTTCGCGGCTATCGGCCAGCACAAAATGGGGATCGTTCTTCGCGAGCTGGCAAATATGTTCTCGCACTCGGGGGGTGATGACCCCGCAACCCGTTTCGCTCACCTGATCGAGGACAATCCAAACATCGGCATAGACCCACATCACATCGAGCTTCGCAATAATCGCCTCTTCGATCTCGACAGGTAGGGGGGTACGATTTTTCAGGTCCAAGCGATTTAATTCGGTTGCGATCTCCCCCTCGTATCGCATGGGTTTTGTGTAGGTCGGCGTCCAACGATCCGAGCTAATAATGATCTCATCGAGAGTCACTGCGGGATACTCTCGGAGTTCCGCCAGTAAATCGTAGCCGGCACCATCGTTCCCAATCACACTAATTGGAATCAATCGTTTGACCCGAAGGGCAGCCAAATTATTCATGACGGTTCCCAATGCACCGGGGTAGTTCCGAACGCGGGTCACTTGATAGGCGGTCAGACCGGTTTCCAGCGAAGGTTCATCCAGTTTGGCATCGATATCTAAATATCGATCTAAAAATAAGTCACCAATCAATCCAATGCGGGCCGTTTTGGCAGTGTTGAGAATTTGTTGAACCCAAACGTCGGTAAGCATAGGCCACTTATTGATTCGGTAGGGAACGAACAGGAAGAGATGATTATCCTACAACCTAGATGAGAATTGTGGAAGTTGCCCGAGACGATTATTTTTCTTTGGCGGCTAACCCGTAAAGATTGGTCAACTCGGCTGGGGCACCAGCGATGGTGAAATACAAGCGAGGCTCTCCCTTAGGCATGATCTTTTTGCCTTTGAGAACTTGCTTATTGTTGAGGAATACTACTAGTTCGTTTTCTTCTTCAACGATACGAATGCGGAAGAATTTTCCGGGCAGCAGTTCCTTTTGGTTGGTCAAATTGGTGTCGCGTTCTCCTTCCCCCTGATGGATTCGCACTTCTCCTGCCGAGGTGACCGAAACCGCAGGGAAGCTCTTATCATCGCCCCAACCGATGGTGATGGTTCCTTGATCGTTTTTCTTATCGGGGAAATTGGCATCGAACTGAATTTCCTTCCGATAGTTGTGTTTCCGAGACATGCTGGTTCCTTCGGGCTTGGTCGGCGTGACCGAGATACGGCTACCACCGATTTTCCATGTGCCCGATTTTTCTTCCACGTCCCAACCGGTGAAATCCAGACCATTGAAGAGCAGCTCGTGCCCACGATACACATCGGCAATTTCTTCGGGTTTAGGATTGGTCGAAGGAAGTTCCTTGATGCGAATATTACGGAAGGCGGTTTCGGCCCCTTCGGATTCCAAAGCGAGGTATCCCTTGCGAGGCACACATTGGGAGACCCCCGAAACTTCCTTGCCATTAACGCTCAGCTTAATCGAACCGTTGTTGGCCACCACGCGGTAATGATTCCATTCCCCCCCCCCTTTGCAGACTCGTTCACTCGGAAGGCATCGCTCCATTCCTTTGGGGTGAGGTCGATCAGGCTTACATTTGGCGCCCCAAATGCTGAAGATATCGCCATGACTGGTAGCCCAATCGGTTTCGTAGTTGACCAAAACTTGCACTTCGATTCCCCGTGTGTAAACCGTGCCGATTGCAGGCAGGGGATCGCCCCACACAAACAGGCCCGAGTTCCCCACTTCTTTTGTGTTCACATGGAACCACTCGAATTCCAGTTCAAAGTTCTCGTACTGCTTTTCAGTACGGAGAAAGCCCATCGGTTTACCGTTGGTGATAATCATCCCGTACTTGACGAAAAAGGTACTCGGATGAGTATTCACGTTGACCCAACCGGTGAGGTCTTTACCGTTGAACAGTGGGACAAACCCCTCTTTATCGGGTTCCACGGCAAAGGTCGTAATTCCAATGGCCAACAAAAATAAAGCAGCTAACTTTCGCACAATAGTATCCTCAAGGGGAGAGAGTTTCTGAGAATTTAGACGGTCGGTTCAAATCCTTTTGTATAATCGCGAGACCAAAGTTGCATGGCTTTGGCGTCGTCTTTAATTTTGCCATCGCGGGGATCGCATTGGAGGGCATGCCCCACCCGATGAGCGATATTTCCAAGGTGGCAAAGCAAAGTCGATTTGTGCCCTTCGAGAATTTCGCTGTTGAGAGTGGCCGAACCGCGAATGGCCTCGATAAAGTTCGTTGCATGGGCCAACATCCCATCGGTGCCTGCGACTTTTTCGATCTCTTTTCCTCGCAGGTCATGAATCGAGTAACCGCTTCCCCGAATCATCAGGGAGCCTTTTTCACCGTAAAAAATGACATCGGCTGGTTGGGAAACGGGATGCATCACACAGCTTTGACCTTCCCAAGTGATGGTCTTCTTGTTGGGAAAATCGAAGGTAACAATTTGCGTATCGGGGGTTTCTTGGTCATCGTCGAAATGGTATCGGCCACCGGTGGAGGTGACTTTTTCGGGATAATCGACTTGTAAGCCCCATCGGCAGAGGTCAATCATGTGAATGCCGTTATTGCCGAGTTCGCCGTTGCCCCAATTCCAAAACCAGTGCCAATTGTAATGCAGGAAATTGGAACGAAATTCTTTGTGAGGTGCGGGGCCTTCCCAAAGGGCATAATCCAGACCTTTCGGAATTTCTGTAGCTTGTCCTTTGCCAATCGAAGGTCGGGCATTGAAGTACCAACACTTGGCGGCGTAAACCCGTCCCAAATCCCCCTTGTGGAGTCGCTGCATGGCTTCGATAATTTTGGGATAACTACGGCGCTGATTGCCCATTTGCACATGACATTTATACTTACGGGCTGCCTGAACCAACAATTCTCCCTCGCGGGGGTTGTGCGAACACGGTTTTTCTACATAAGCATGCTTGCCATGAGCGCAAGCCAAAATGCCGGCGGGGGCATGCCAATGGTTCGGCGTGGCCACGAGAATGCCATCGAGATTTTTTTCGCTCAGGATGGTGCGAAAATCGCTGACGACCTTGGGGCCTTCTTCGGCGCCGGTCAGTTTCTTGAGATCGTCGGCTAGTTTCTTGGCTCGGTTTTCATCGGGATCACAGGCATGGCTAATCACCACTTGGGGAATTTTCGAGAAGAGTTTGCCCAAATCGTTGCCGCGTCCGCCACAGCCGACCACCGCCAGTTGAATGGTCTTTTGATCGCGGGCAGCGAGGGTAGAAACCGCCACACTTGCAACCGTTGCCGAGGTAAGAAAAGTTCGGCGTGTTAATTGTTCTGACATGGGAGAGGCCTCTTAAATCGTTGGCAGGGTGAGTTAAGGTATTGTGTGCGAATCGCCCAAGGTGTCAACTAGGAATGTGAGAAAATCATCGGCTTGCCCAACGCGAAAAGGCTCACTTCAGGAGAGGAAGGCCCCTCCGACGTATCTCCGAATGGATTTTTTATGCCTATCCTTTTAACATATCATCATGTCGCATTCCGCTGGGGGGAAGGTCGGCCTTGTGGCAATTCGCCAAGGCCGTTAAGGCGCCGGCATGCTGTTCGGCATCGTTATCTTCCCATTCAATGCTCACAGCACCATCAAAGCCCACGCGATTCAGTTCAATGAAAATTTCTTCCAAGGAGTTGGCATCGCGTTGCGTTCCTGCCGTGACGAAGTTCCAGCCGTTGGCCCAATGCCCCATCGGACGGTGGCCGCCCAATCGCCCCGCGCGAGTATGCTCACGGGCCACCCAGACCCCTTTGACGTGAGCGCAGTGAATAAACTCGGCAAACTCGCGGATGAATTCCACCACCGAGACATTTTGCCATTCCATATGGGAACAATCGAGGTTGAAGCCGACAACCCCTTCGTAACCTTTTTTGCACATGTAATTGATGTAATCGGAAGCCGATTCAATATCCCCCATGGCTCGTTCCGAGGGGTGACATTCAAGATCAAAGGTCACGCCATATTGTTTGCACAGGTCCCAAACGGGTCC
>CAZFDX010000029.1:0-1732 GCA_964518325.1 uncultured Alcaligenaceae bacterium
ACGTTTTCCATTATTGGAAACGGACAGAGCATAATCGAAGCCGGGTTAGCATGCCGTCACGGCCCGCTCCCCGATCAATACGACGGCATCGGTTGCCCTATCGTCGGCAGGGACATCGACGGTGAGTTGCACACCGGTCGGATTCACCCCGTATCGGCAACGAAGTAACACTTGAGTTAAAGCGGCCGAGGTTCGTGACCCTTCATCCAAAGCAATCGATTGAATCTTCTCCCAAGGAACCCGACTAAATAAGGTCACACTTAAAACGGGGCCATCGGCAGCAATGGCAATATCCGGAATGAGGGTATAATTCTTTGCCCGAAAGAATTCGACAACGGGAATCAACGCCACATCGAGTTCCCCAGCAGCTAGACGATCCGCCAAACGACTGGGATAGTCGAGGAAAAGTTCCGCTTGTGGGGCAAAAAGCCGAAAATCCTCGATGAGGGGTTTGGTGTTCAGGTAATTTACCGCTCCGACCCGTATGGTCCGCATGTTCACATTCCTCCCAAAGATATGGTAGGTGACCCCTAGAAAAAAAACCGCAATCCCCAGAGATTTTCAACGGTTCCTTCATTAATCAGGAGCGATTTGGGAAGAATCAGGAGCAATTCGTGGGGATCAGAGGCGATTCGTAGGGAATCAGAAGCGATTCGTGGTTGAGCAGGAACGATTCGGGGTACGATCTTGGCCGGTTCCACTCAGAGTTCTCCCTTGTGGAAGTAGTTCTTTTGATTCTGGTCTCTACAATGTTTTGAAGCCTAAACTTTCTCTGGAATAAATGTGGTGCTATGAGTTTTTCCCTAGAACACCGTGCCGTTATCGGCGAACAAGATGTTTACTTTTTCAACGAAGGTTCGCATTATCGGCTGTATCAGAAATTAGGTGCCCACCTCTGTGAACGCCATGGTCGTAAGGGAGTTCAGTTTGCCGTTTGGGCACCCAATGCTCATCTTGTTACTGTGATGGGAGATTTCAATGGCTGGAATAAGTTCAGCCACTTGCTTCAACCGTATGGCTCCTCGGGAATATGGATGGGATTCATCGAGGGATTGAAACAAGGGGAGGTTTATAAGTACTTCATTCAATCGAAAACCTACGGCTACGAGGTCGAGAAAGCGGACCCTTTTGCCTTTTACTCCGAACTTCCTCCTCGGACCGCGTCGGTAGTTTGGGATTTAGAATATCATTGGAATGATCAAGAATGGATGGAGAATCGGTTTCGCTATCAGGGGCTAAGGCATCCCATTAGTGTTTATGAATGCCACCTTGGTTCTTGGATGCGCGACGAAGAAAATCGCTATTTAAGCTATCGCGAAGTGGCCCCGAAATTGGCGGAACATTTGACCCGTTGTGGTTTCACCCATGTCGAATTTCTACCTTTGACGGAACATCCGTTCTATGGCTCGTGGGGGTATCAGACTACCGGATTTTTCTCACCAACCTCACGCTATGGCACGCCTCAGGATTTGAAATATCTGATCGATTATCTCCACCAAAAAGGGATAGGGGTATTTCTCGATTGGGTCCCCTCTCATTTCCCTGCGGATGAACATGGATTAGCCTATTTTGATGGGACTCATTTATATGAACATGCCGACCCCCGTGAGGGCTATCACCCCGATTGGGGAAGTGCCATCTTTAATTATGGTCGGCACGAGGTTCGGGCTTTCCTGATGTCGTCGGCCCTGTTTTGGCTGGATGAGTACCATGTGGATGGTCTGCGTGTGGA
>CAZFDX010000030.1:0-4128 GCA_964518325.1 uncultured Alcaligenaceae bacterium
ATACTCCTCCCCTTCAGCCGGAACGCCATCAACTACGCTGGGCCGATTCCCACTTGCGAAAAACATCGCGGCCCCCCTCACCTAGCACCTATTTAGAGCCTTCGTTACCCCGTGTGATTGCCGATTATCTTGCCGGTATGACCGATCGATTTGCCAGAGAAGAGTATCTTCGTCTTTTCCATCCGGATAACGACGTGTAAAATTCCCTTAACGATATTATTTTGCCCCATCGGTCCTGATACCCAACACCGATGCCGTTTTATCTAAGGAGTTTCCATGCTACTTTGGCTTCTCCGTGGCTGTTACGTCCTTTCGATACTAGGGCTAACCGTCTACGGATTCACGCTGTTCAGCAATTCCAGTGGCGAGACCACCACCTTAAGTGGCCTTTTCGTCGGCCTGATGATTTTAGCCATCGGTGGGTTGGTCTTGTTCACCGATTTATATGAACGAAACAAACAAATCACCACGCTATCTGCCATCTATTTCGGCTTGCTCCTTGGGTTGTTATTGGGTTGGGTTTTGTCCTTGGTTATCGAGGGATTCCTCACCGGTTTGATCGATAAAGAGCGTGAAAACTCGGTGGTTATGATGTCTCGCATTGTTTCTTGCTTGGTGTGTTGTTACATCACCACCTCGACCATGTTGCAGACCAAGGATCAATTTCGTTTTATCATCCCTTACATCGAATTCGCCAAAGAAATTCGCGGCCCGAAACCCCTTGTTTTGGATACCAGCGCCATCATCGATGGGCGTATTTCGGACCTGTGCGATACCAAAATTATCGATTCCCGTTTGATTGTCACGCGGTTTGTCCTCCAAGAACTCCAAGCGATTGCAGACAGCTCGGATAAACTGAAACGGAATCGAGGCCGTCGTGGCTTGGATATTCTGAAGAAACTCCAAAATAATCCCCGTATCGAGTTACAGGTTGAAGATGGCCACATCCCCGAATCGAAAGATGGAGAGAAAATCCGTGTGGATGAACGCTTGGTCCTGTTTGCTAAATCCGTCGGCGGGCGAGTCATCACCAACGATTTCAATCTGAACAAAATCGCTCAACTCCAACAGGTCGATGTCATCAACCTGAATGAGGTAGCCAATTCCCTCAAAACGGTGGCTCTTCCTGGGGAAGTGATGCCGGTGAAAATTGTGCGCCCGGGCGACCAAGCCGGTCAAGGGGTGGGCTACCTCGAAGATGGGACGATGGTCGTCGTCGAACATGGGCGCAGCAGCATCGGTCTAGAGGTGAACGTCAACGTCACCAGCGTGCTCCAAACCCCTGCCGGCCGCATGATCTTCGGACGGGTCGAAACATCCAAACCTCCCGGATCGGCACCGGGCACAGCCGAAGCCCGCGCTTTACCATCCGAGGGAACTTAGCGTGATTGGTTTGCCTAGCAGTATCGACCCGCGCTTCACCAAGAATTTCTTTCGTCTTTTGGGATTCCGCTACAGAATCGGGTTACCTTTCGACATCGATCCGCGCTTTACCAGAGGGAATCGAGCGTGACTGGTTTGCATATCGGCATTTTGGACGAGGAACTTCCTTTCCCTCTCAGTTCGGGGAAACGAATCCGGACCTTTCAGTTACTGAGCCGTTTGGCGCAACGACATCGGTTGACCTTTATTGCTCACCAAAATGCCGATGAGAACGAGGCCAAACTCGCTTTGCGCCGCTTGCAAGATTGCGGCATTCGTGTGCTAATGGTCCCGCGAAAAGTCCCTAGTAAATCGGGCTTACTTTTCTATCTCCGTTTCTTGGCCAGTTTGCGATCTCCCTTGCCATATTCGGTTCAAATTCATGCCAGCCATGCGATGCGCAAACAAATGATCCGACTGCAACAAACCGATCGGGTGGACCTGTGGCATGCGGAATGGACCCCTTATGCTCAGTTATTGCATCGGGCTGTTACCCCATGGTGTGTGATGGCCCATAATGTCGAAAGCCTCATTTGGCAACGTTACCACCAAACCGAAACTAATCCCCTCAAACGCTGGCTGATTGCGGGGCAATATCGACGCTGGCTTCACTTTGAACGCTGGTGTTATTCTCAAGCACCTCGGGCGATTGCCGTCTCTCCAGAAGATGCCGAGTTGATGAAGAACGAGTTCCAAGCAGAACGGGTCTCTGTGGTAGAAAATGGAGTTGATCCCACCTTTTTCACTCCACAACCTACTAGCGAACCAACCTCCAACATCTTGTTTTTGGGGAGCCTCGATTGGCGACCCAACCAAGATGGGGTGCAATTCTTCCTTGAGCAAGTTTGGCCACGAGTTTTGGCGCAGGAATCGTCATCCCAATTTATCGTGGTGGGAAGAAAACCTCCCGCGTGGCTTCGTCAATTGCTCGCTCAAACCAAACAGTGTCAACTTCATGCCGATGTTCCTGATGTGCGACCTTATTTGAATCAGGCAGCGATGTTGGTGGTGCCCTTAAGAGTGGGGGGGGGGTCACGTCTAAAAATTCTTGAAGCTCTCAGTGCGAATGTGCCAGTGGTTTCGACTTCGATCGGGGCCGAAGGACTCAGGCTGAATCCCGAGCTGCACTACGACCAAGCCAATTCTCCCGAGGCCTTCGCTGAAGTAATTGTTCGGAACCTGCGCCAGAGAGAACTCGCCCTCTCTAAGGCCACACAGGGGAGACAATTTGTTTTAACCCATTATGTGTGGGATAGCTTAGCGGATAAACTCGATCAGGTGTGGCAGACCACCTACGCCTTGGCACACAACCAGCCGGTGCCCAGTCATCATCCTACGCCAATTGCACCGCTCCCGAGAATCCCTAGAGCACCCACAGCCGTTAAATCAACAACTCCCCCCGAAGGACCGTAAAAGCCTTTCCGGAAAGAGTCACACCATGAGCATGAACTCTGGTCCCGACTTGTCCGGTTCGAGGCGAGGCTTGATAGCCGATGAGTTCATTTCGGCCTAATTTGGCAGACCAATAAGGCCCCAAACCACAATGGGCCGAACCCGTGACGGGGTCTTCCGGAATTCCACTTTGAGGGGCAAAAAATCGCGAGACAAAATCGAACTCGGCCCCTTCCGAGGCCTGAGCCGTCACCGCCACCCCCCGCACAGGCAACCGACCCAGTTTGGTCAAATCTGGGCGCAGAGTTCGCACGGTATCTTCGGATTCACACACTGCGATATAATCCCAACGATTTTTTCCAACCCAAGCGGGGCGAACTCCCAGTCCTTCAATCAGCATCGGGGGCGGATCGACACTCTGAGGGGGTTCGGCAGGAAAATCCATTTCGATCAATTCCCCCATGTGACGGCAGACCAAAACCCCGCTCAGCGTATGGAAGTTCACGACCCCTTGACTGACCCGCCCCGATTCAAACAGGACATGAGCCGTTGCCAAAGTCGCATGCCCACACAAATCAACTTCGACCGTTGGTGTGAACCACCTTAAAGACCAATTATTCCCTTCCAAAGGTTGTACATATGCGGTCTCCGAAATACCAAGTTCTGCGGCCACCTTTTGCATTAATCGTTCAGGCAATGCTTGTTCCAATATGCAGACACCCGCTGAATTTCCTGTAAACGGTTCGGGCGCAAATGCATCGACTATGTACATCGGTACCGGCATGAAAACTCCTACTTTCAACTCTACCTATTATCATAACAAATAATGGGGGAAACGCTGCTACGAAAATGGTTGAATCTTCCAAGTGGTCCTTGGCCACCGGATTATTTCACCTTACTCGAACTCTCACACGATGAAACCTCGCCGGAAGAAATCGAGGAACGGGTTTTCGTTCGGATGGAACGATTGCGGAAGTATCAGATCACGCATCCTGAGGTCGTCTCGGAAGGGATGAATCTTCTGGCCAAAGCGATGGATACTTTAACCGATCCGGCGAATCGTAAATCGTACTTACTCACCTTGGGGATTAAAAGCCCATCCCCCCATCGACCTGACGATCCGACCCCAAACCTTCTCCCACTCGATGAGCCTGTATCCCCCGAGAAAAGAGGGAATTTTAATGAGAATTCGTTTCCCTCGGCCTTGCCCAGTGATACGGACGATCCAGAGGCCCTGTTACTCGAACCAATCTATCTCGAAGAAATTGAAGAGGAAGTCGAAGCGGAAGAAGAAGAAATATCGCAAGCCATTAT
>CAZFDX010000031.1:0-2964 GCA_964518325.1 uncultured Alcaligenaceae bacterium
GAAAGGCAATATGCCGACCATCTGGCGAACTTTTGAGCCAATGGCGAGGCCCTTGAATTCCGGGATATTTTTGGTCGTCGGTAAAGGTGAGCCGCCTTGTTGTGACTCCCAAGGGAGGTTGCGGTAATTGCCCACTATCTCCGCATAGAGGGCCACTCGGACCCCGTTGCGTGAGATTCTCGGGAAGATCGACAACAAAAACTTCGGCATGTGTTTGGTTCGATTTCGAGACCACCGTTCCTTGAAATGCCAAGGCATATTTCTGACGAGTCCCATCGGGTTTTAGGTAGCCCCCTTCTCCGATCCAGCTTTCCTCACAGGCCCGAGAAATTTCGTCCGATCCAGGTTTCGGATGCGCCACCGTCTGAGTGACCAACACGGAAAAGGCCGTACCATCCTGATTGCGGGGATGTGTTTTGGGAACGGTCACCGCATGGCCGAGAATACTCACCCCGACATTTCGAGGATGAGGCGAAACACGCTCGGCTTGGGACATAACCGAAGGGTGATCCTCATAAGTAAATGCAATCCATGCCCCATCTCCGCTGTAGGTGTGCAAATGGGTTCCTCCTCGCAGTGCCCCCTCGGTAAAGGGCGCTACGAGATTTCGGGCATCGAGGTTGATTTTCTGATGCGGCTGATTCGGATCGACCAACACCCCCTGACGACAATAAGGCGCATAGTGCCAATCGTCATCAGGGTCTTCCGGCCCATGAATAAAGACAATTTGATCCTTTCGCGGATGGCTCGTCACTACACCGCAACAGGCCCCGCGACTGGATTCATACACCACTTGAATTTCACCAGTGACGACATGAACCCGTTCGATACGCTGACCATCAAAAACCGAGCCTGCAGGATCACTGCGAACATCATAGTAAATCCACTGCGAGTCGGGTGACCAAACTCCCGAATTGGTGAGAATGTGCCCATGTGGAGCGAATGTGAGTTGTTGAACCATAGGTTTTCTCGTGGAGCCATGACTCGTAGTACTCGGAGACGGTGGCGAACAATCAAACCAATAAGTCGATGTGAGACCGATTCCGAAGAGAAGAGAAACTACGAATGGCGTGACCATTGCCTTCATGTCAGCACCCAGAGAGAGAGGAGTCGGGGATGACAAAACTGATTCTATTCTATCAGGAATCGAGAATCATACACGTCTTAGGAATCGAGACTTTTTAGGAGCCGAGAGTAATGCACCCGCGAAGATGCCCCCCTTGGGTGGCAATTAAATCTCGGGTCGAATCAATCGCAGGTGAATCCCATTGCTTTTCGGTCAGCAATAAAAAGATCGAGTGGCTGGGTTTCACCCAAGGAAGAAACGTGCCATCCGTGGCAGAAGGCCCTTCGACTAGAATCCAATCGAACCGCGTGCGGAGTTGATCCAGCAAATGAGGGAGGCGTTGCCAAGCATCGGCTTCGAGTTCCATCATCCCTGCAGGAAGGAGATACAGCGAATCGATGGCGGATCGATGCAAGGCCATCCCCAAAGGAACCGATTTTGCCAACAATTCTCGCAAGCCGGGAACACGGGGAATGCCCAATAATTCCCCCGAGGAATGATTCCGCCGATTGGTTTCGATCACCAGAACCCGCCCTTGAGTTTCCCGTGTCCGCGTGACCGCTAAATTCAAAATTAACTCGGCAGACTTTTCCTCGGGCATCAGGGGCAAAAACAGCAACACCGACGGTTGTTGCGAGGTCAACTGTTGGGCAATCCCCTTTTGAAGCTCTTGATATTGCTTGGTCAAAGGGTGTTTGGGCTGGTGATGCGTCACGAGAAATTCCGGTAAACTCGGGATTTTGTTAGGGGACGTTTCCGGTTCTGGCAGCAAGGCAAAACGTAGGGAACCCCCGATGTTGGGTTGAACAACCGCTGGAGTCGGCATCGGCACGAGCTTTGGTCCAGCGACGGGAGCCGGCGCAGGGCGTTTTTCGCCCACTTCACAATAAGGGACGTTTGGATTATCTCCCGGAATGTCATCCTCGGAAATGGGCACCAACGGGATCGAACTCGGCGGGGTGAGTTCGATCACGGGAGGGAGATTCGGAAACGGGATCGCAACCGGTGGCGGCTCGGCCGGTTCTTCGCTCGGGGCACGTCGTAGAGTCCGTCTTTGTGATAGGGCTTCAAACGTCAGACTCATCCTAATTCCTCAAGGTCAAGCTCAAACATATAGCAGAATGAGAAAATCAGCATCGTGGGTTGGCGTATCCCGATGGTCAAGTATGCGGTATAGAATCGAAATTCTCGGGGGGGAAACTTCACAAAAGTGTTTGTAATTCTGCACGAAACCCGCCAGATCGATCAAAAAAAAAGCCTTACAAAAAATGCTTAACCCACGCGGTCGGTGGGACTTTGCCAAGTCCGATGCGGTCCAATCTGTTCGGGGCTATTGCTGACATCGTCCCCGTAGACAAATGTTTGGGGTCCCTCATCGACAATCGAAACCGACGGAACACTAAAGGGAATCGTTTTCGGGGGCAACGGCAGCGTTTCCTTCTCGGCAGCAGGACCGAACTGAGAGTCCGACTCGATTTCTTCCTCTTCTTCCGAAAGCCGCGTTTCTCGTTCGATGGCCGTGGGAACCCGAGGGATAATGAGGTTATCCTGATCGGTGTGCGGATCGAGTCCCAATTGGGTCACCGCCTCGATGGCGGCTTCGGCATCGATAAAGTCCGAGCCATTTTCATCACTGAGATTCAAGGCCAACGAGCTGACTTGGTTCAAAACTCGCGGGTTGCCGTTACCGGCAGAACTCAGAATATCAAGAACATCTTCCCCAAAAAACTGATCCGGATTGCCGCCCGCACAGCGGACCAAGTGAGCCAAATAGTCTGCCGATTCTTCCAAGCTCATCGGTTCAAGGGTAACTTGAACCGCCAATCGTTGCCGAAAGGCCGCCAATTTGGGAGATTTCAAAGTCTCGTGGAATTCCGGTAGGGCTAACAGAATCACTT
>CAZFDX010000032.1:0-10873 GCA_964518325.1 uncultured Alcaligenaceae bacterium
TCAAGAAATGGGAACCTCCGCACTGGGCGAGGTCTGGTACGCGGAAGCCGAGAGCCTGACGGGTCCTTGGCGCGAGGCCGTTAAAATCGTCACTCACGATCGAATGTCTTTCTATAACCCTGTGCATCATGCCTTTTTGGATCGCGATGGGGGAAGAACCATCTACTTCGAGGGGACTTATACCGCCGACTTTTCAGGGAATCCACTCAAAACACCCCGATACAATTACAACCAGATTCTTTACAAACTCGATCTAGATAGGATCAAAAAATAATTCCCTCCCTGCTGTTTCGTCCCCCTGTTTTGGCAGTTCACCCTTCTGGACCAATCCAAGTTCTATTCCCAATCGAAAAAAGATTGCGTATAAAAAAGAAGGAGCGTATCTCTCAACGGGGTTGAGTCAGCTCACCAGCTGAAACGAACTAGCTCTTGAACTCCCGTGAATGAGCTAGCTCTTGAACTCCCGTGAGTTTGTGCTTCTTCTGAAGTGAACGTGTTCTTTAAGTGAACGTGTCGTTTAGGGGATGTGAGCTTGCTCTTTGACTCAAATGAGTTTGTCCTTCAACTGAAGTGAGCTTGTCCTTACGAGTAAAAATCAAATGAACCAAACATCGTTATGGATTGTGCGATTGGGGATGTTCTCGTTAATGGGGGCGGCTCTGATGTTGAATTCCTGTGGTGGGATCGGTGCCCAATCAACCAAAGAAAAATTCGCAGAAGGACGCGACGGGGAACCCGTCAAAGCCGGCCCTTTTGATGGCGAACGAGCGATGGGCTACCTGAAAACCCTTTGCGATTTGGGCACCCGTTGGAGCAACTCTAAGGAAATGCTCAAACAGCAAGAATTACTCACAGCTCATTTTGAGAAACACGGGGCGAAGGTCACTCTCCAAAAGTTCACGGGTCGGCAACCGAGTGTGAAAGACCCGATTCCTCTTGCCAACATGATTGTTACTTGGCACCCCGAAGCCAAACGGCGGGTATTGCTCTGTGGTCATTATGACACAAGGCCAATCGCTCATGAGGAACCACGAAAAAATTGGGATAAACCTTTTCTCAGTGCGAACGATGGGACTTCCACTATCGCTTTTCTAATGGAATTGGCCCATCATATGAAAGATTTGAAGCTCGAAGTGGGCGTTGATTTTGTCCTTTTCGATGCAGAAGAATACATCTTCGATAAGTCACGGGACAAATTCTTTTTGGGTTCTGAATTCTTTGCAAACGATTACAAAAAGAACCCCCCAAAACATAAATACATTGCTGGCATCTTGCTCGATCTGTTTGCTCACAAGGGTGCCGAGTATCGTGTTGAACTCAACTCTTACGATATGGCCAAGGAGCTTGTCACGGAAATATGGGCCACAGCCAAAAAAGAAGGAGTTCGAGCCTTCGTTTGGGACCAAGGCTTGGAAATTCAAGACGATCACTTGGCCTTGAATGCCGTCGGTATCCCCACGATCGATATTATCGACCTGAAAGGTTACGAGGACCATTGGCATAAACTTTCCGACACTCCCGACAAATGCAGTGCCAACAGCATGAACCAAGTTGCGAAGGTGATTTTGGCTTGGCTTCCCAAAGTGAAGTAGTTCCCAAGACTAGATGCTCGGGAACCTATTTTGTTGGTTGACCTTGCCTGTTTGGATTCCAGAAGTGAAAATTCCTTAGGACTAACCTTTGCGTTCTGCATAACGGTCTGCATTCATTCTTCAATCACTGTGCCAAGTTTGGATTGCTGAAGTGAAAGAGTCTCTTGGACTAGGGCTTACTTGGAGTAATCAGTGGCGGCAAAGATTTCGGTTCGGGTAAGGTGGCATCGGGTTTCGGAAGATTCACGGTTCGTTCCCGAATTTTACTAAGAACAACACTATGATCAACGGTCAGGACTTCTGGAACCGAGACCAATTTACGAACATCTTTTGCTTTGTCGAAACTCGGGTCGGGGGGAAACGGTGGCTCAACGAAGCTCGCAGGAACCGAGGTCGGCAAGGCTGGTAGGTCTGATTGATAGCGGTATTCTACCGTAACACTAATTTTCCGCACATCGGGACTATAAGTACTCCAAGGCAGAATTAAGGAATAGCCTTCCCCGAAAAGGTCTTTTTTCTTCAAAATAGGTAGTTTGGTGGAATCGATATTCCACAACTCTAGCAACTTGTTTTCATCAGCGGGGTTCGCCTTAGGAGTTGCATCGTACAAACGAACAATAAAATGTCCTCCATCGGCATTGAGAGGATAGGTTTGATCTTTCCCAAAGATATAAACTCGGCAAGACAGGCAAGGAAAAGGAGCCCCTCCCTTGGTGGTGTCGGCCCCAATTTGGACCACGTTGCTCCAGGCCGTGGCAATTCGGGCCGGTTCGGTTTGGCGAATCGTCGGAGAGACCTCAGGTGGAGGGTCCGCCACAATCTCACTTCTGCGATAGCCTCCCTTCTCATCGGGTACCGGTAGATTCGTGGTGTGCGTCACTTTGGAAACGCAACCGGTCATCCCCACCCCCACTATGCTCACTCCAAGGAACGCAAACCATCGCCGCATCGGGAGACTCCTTTCTCCAAAATCCACCATAATCTTTTATCGTCACTTGGAACGTGAGGATTGAGCCAGATTTGCAGATTCTATCAATTAGGCAAAATCGACTACGGTTCGTCTTCCGACTCCGATCAACGGGATCATGCCAAAAAACCGATTCTCTCGATCCAGTCAAATCGACTAGGGTTCATCTGTGGTGACGGGTGCGGGTGCCGGCGAGGCCTCTAAATCTGCGGTATCGAGTTTTCCTTGCGATTGAAGCTGCTTGAAAATCTCGATCGTTTGCCGAATCCCCTCTTGAAGTGGGGTTTTCGGAAGGGGACCAAAATCCTTTTGAAAAGCCTCGTCGGAAAGATCGAAAGCAATAGTTAATTGACGATCGCCATGAGTGATGAGGTTCTTGGCTTCGGGAGCTACTTCGCACAATGCTTGATGGAATGTCTGAATATCAACAACGGCCCCCCGCAGGTTATAGCTCTTGGCTCCGTGATAGGGGGCTTCTAAAGCCCGTATGAAAGCCAAAGCCACATCGTTCACATACTGCAAATCCTGCCACCCCCCATAGGAAATGTGATAGGGTCGCTTCAACACCACCGATTTAATCGCCTTGGTCGGTTCGCTGGTCATGCCCAAATCACGCCCCACACCATAAACAGTCCAAGGTCGCAGCCCCACGCTGGAAATCCCAAAATCTTGAAAGTAGACGGCCGCATTTCCTTCGTTGCAGACTTTGAAATGACCATAGTGGGTGGCGGGAAAAAGTTTCACATCGTCGGCAAGGGGACCCGCCGGATACTTCTCAGGGGGACCAAAAACCGCTGCCGTGCTGGCATAAACGAGACGCTTGACTTGAGAACCTGCCAGCCGGACTGCCTCAAAAACGCACAAAGTTCCCACCACATTCACCGTGGCCCCCAAAATGGGATTCGCTCGGCAAGTGGGGACCTGCAAGCCTGCTAAATGAATCACATGGGAAATGGCATGCTGTTGGATCACCTGTTGTAACTGCCCAAGATGGGTCACATCTCCAGAAACAAACTGCACTTTTTGAACTTCCGATTCGGGCAAGATCAGACGCAACCGACGGGGGTCTTCCTTCAGGTCATATACCCAAACTTGCGCCCCTTGGGCTAATAAATTGCGGATGATCCACGCCCCAATAAATCCATATCCACCAGTAATCAGCACTCGCATGGCAACATTTCAATCGAAGAGAGGGAAAACAAATTATCGGCGACGAAACTATGATATGGATCACCCGAACCGAAACAGGCAAGAAATCGGAATCCCACACGACCAAGAAACAATAAGGCCACACGACCACAAGGCCACATTATCACGAAAGCACAAGGTCATAAGAGAACAGAACTACCTTGGGTTTGAGGAATGTCCGGCGATTCCTATTGAACTTCTACGATGGAAACTCAAAATAACCCAAAGGTTCATTAACCTAGCAAAATTTCTCTCCCGGAGTCTTTCTATGAACGAATCAACACCACTCGATCGCCGAGATATGCTCAAAACAGGTCTGATCGCAGGTTCCGCACTGACCTTGTCGGCCGCTAGTTACAGCCGTGTTTACGGTGCCAACGAGGAACTCCGTATCGGCTTTCTCGGTGTCGGTGGACGATGCCAACAGCACATCGACGTTATCTTGCAAATGCAGGAAGAAAAGAAAGGGGTCCGTCCCGTGGCCGTGTGCGATGTGTGGAAAGGTGATCCCGAATTAGGGAACAAAAAAGGCCGAGGCCTATACCCCTCTGCGAAACGCTGTGGACTGAAAGAAGACGATACCAAACACGTCAACAAAGATTATCGGGTGATTCTCGATCAAAAAGATGTGGATATTGTGGTGGTGGCTACCCCCGACCATTGGCACGCCAAAATGTGTCTGGATGCCATGGAAGCGGGTAAGGACATTTACTGCGAAAAGCCCATGACCCGTACCATCGAAGAAGCGATTGCCGTGGCCGATGCTGCCAAGAAGCATAATCGGGTTTTCACGGTCGGCGTGCAAAGCATGGCCGATCCCACTTGGAGTGAAGCCTACAACTACATTCGGTCCGGCAAGCTCGGGCATATCTTCCAAGGTCAAACCAGCTACTACCGCAATTACATCGGGGGACAATGGCGATATTATCCATTGAAGAAAGATATGACCCCCGAGACGATCGATTGGGATTTATTCCTTGGACACAAGTTTGAATGTCTCGGGAAACCGATTGGCCCCAAACCCGAAGAAATGCCCTTCGACCGAGCCGTTTGGGCGCAATGGCGTTGCTATTGGCCCTTTGGCGGCGGGATGTTCACCGATTTATTCGTCCATCAAACCACCCACCTGATTGCCGCGATGGGGGTGCGTTTTCCGGGGCGCGTCGTCGGTGCGGGAGGAATCTATCTGGAATACGATGGCCGCGATGTTCCCGATGTGGCAACCGTGGTCGCTGACTACAACGAAGGCTGCCAAATCATCATCTCCGCCACGATGTGCAACAATACCCAACTCGGCGAGATGATTCGCGGTCGATTGGGTACCCTCAAGTTCACTGGGGGCGGCGATTACATGACCGGCTTTGAAGTTTATGAGCAAGAAATCTCGGGCGGACCTGCCAAACCTAAAGATGTTTTGAGCAAACCTTCTTTTGTCTTCAACAACGATAAGAAGGGGAACGCCACCTATGCCTTGTGGGAAAACTTCCTCGAATGTGTTCGGAAACGAAATCGCGAAACCCTCTCGACACCCGAACTGGGTGCCGCTGCCTTCACCACCGTTGCGATGGGCGTTCAAAGCTACCGAACAGGGAAAATTTATTTCTGGGATGCCGAGAAGCGAACCACTCGCGAAGCCGATTCTTCTTGGGCGGACCGTCTCGAAGCTCGGAGCAAAAAACGCGATAAACCCAGCCAAATCATCGGTTGGCAAGGAGGGGATTCCGGAAGCACACTCACCCCGCCCGACTATCAAAAACTCGCAGGCCCTTGGATCGGTGGAAAAGACCCCGCAGGAAATTCTTAGACCCTAATTGAGTTCACTCATCACCCAGTAAAATTCCTCGGACCAATCCATCAAACGGGGAACACTTTCCTATTTCTCTATCTCCCTATTCCTCTATTTGTGAGGGGGAGCGTTGCCCCCGTTCTTCCAAAAAAGCGAGATCGATCCCTGTTTCTGCATGATTTGCAAAGCATTCTCGAAAAGTGATTCGTCTAACGACTGCATGAGTATTTTGAGCATTCCCCAAGGGTCAGTACAAGACCGGAGAAAGAAAACCGAACGGAAGAATAAGCCCCTTACCAACTCAGAACAGCAGGAATGGTCAGAAACAGAAGTTTGAGATCGAGCCAAAGGGAGCGTTCTCGATCGTAGCGAATGTCGAGTTCGACTTGCTGACGGAAATCCAGATCGGATCGCCCCGAGACCTGCCAAATACAGGTCAACCCCGGGGCCATATTCAGCCGTCGTCGTTCACGGAGATTATATTTCTTGACTTCACTAATCACCGCTGGACGAGGCCCCACTAAGGTCATCTCACCTTTGAGAACATTCCACAACTGAGGGAGTTCATCGATACTGGTTTTACGGATAATGCGCCCAATCCAAGTAACACGAGGATCGCGCACCATCTTGAAGGTGATCGAACTTCCGGTGTGTTTGTTCAGCTTGAGAAGACTTTCCTTCTTGGCTTCTGCGTTCACGATCATCGAGCGAAATTTGACAAACTCAAAAATACGACCCCGATAGCCTACACGTTTTTGAGTGAAAAATACCGGTCCCCCATCGGTAAATTTGATGCACAGCGCAACAATCAAAAACAAGGGGGTCAGTGCCAAAAGCATCGTCGAGGCAACAACCACATCAAGGGCCCTTTTGGCCGTTTGATACGATGCCGAGGGAGCACTCGTCGAGCGAAGGTAAACGGGGATAACTCCCGCAGGAAGGATTCCCGTTTTGAGTTGCGTTATCGGACTCGGTACGAGTACAGTATTCATTTATAAATATAACGATTGACTAAACGTTCCCGATTAATTACATAGGAGAGGTTAATCGGATCATACCAGATATATCAGGCAGGTCAATAAGAATAATCAGTTCAAATTAACGAATTTCTTCAATCTCTCTTGGTGCGGACCCAGCGTTTTTCAGGCCTGAGCAAAGAACCAAGGTAAATTGGTACTTTCCATGCCAGATAAATCGGCATAATCGTTAAATCCGTTAAACTAAACCGATCTCGACCATGGGCGAGGGCTGCTAATACTATCGACTGAAACGTTATAATAATCAAGAAAATTAGAATCATTAAAGGGATATAATTCGTTGAAATTAGGAAAATTGTGCTAATCAGGTAAATCAAACAACTCAAAACCACGAGTCCAAGCAACGAAAGAGGGGGAATCCCCAGCTCCATCGCGAGGGCGACCCGTTTGAGATTCAACCGCAACAATCCATTGAGAAAGAGTTTGGGGGATTCTCTCAAAAGGGTCCGAAGATGGCCCTGCTCCCAGCGGTTCCGTTGTTTTTTGGTGCTCTCCACATCGGGAGCGGCTGCCCCGTTGGCCCATGCAAGCGGACATAATTTCGGGGGGTATCCCCCACGGGCGAGATCAAGCCCCAGCTTCATATCCTCCACGATGTTCCCCGTCCCCAGATGGGCCGATCGCAAGACCTTCCAAGGAAAGGCCATTCCTGTACCCGTTAAAAGGACAGGCAACCCCAAGTTATTCAGTCCCAAAGGGCGAATCTTGTTTTTGAGCAGGACGGCAAACGCAGAGAATCGCCGTTTGGGATCGGGTTCTCGACCGGTGCCAATCAAATAAATCGCTTGGGTGGGGAGTTGGGTCTGATGACATTGCTGAACAAGTTGATGGAGGCTCCCTTCTTCGAGTTCAGAATCGGCATCGAGAATCACCACATATTCCGGCGGATTGGCTTCCAAATATCGCAGGCCAAAATCCAATGCGAAGCCTTTGCCTCGTTCGGTTTCGGAAAATCGTTCCAAGACTTCTGCGCCGGCTTCTTTGGCCAATTGTGCGGTGGCATCGGAGCAATTATCTGCCACCACAACGACCCGATCCCCCGGCTGCAATTGTTTGTTGATTTTCGCCAAGGTCAGGCTAATCCCCGAGGCCTCATCATGTGCCGGAATCAAAACAACACAATGAGGGCGCGGGCCTTGGTACAACCGGTAACGCCGTGGGATCAGGGAGGCCAACGCTTCGAGGGTTAAAAAAAGAAGGGGTACCGCACAGAATGCCACCCCAATCCAAGCTATAATTTCCCAAACCATTGTGTAATTGTCTCCAAGGTCTCCGGATTGAATTAGCATTTTCTGATTCGTTTGGGAAACATTATCTCGATTTTCCGGATTCTTTGTCTGTAACGTTTATTTCCAAAAGGTGGCTTGTGACCGAATCGGTGGTACAGAATCGCATTTCGCCCTTCAGCCTAAAACCTGTTCCGGTTTGGGGTTTACCGCTCGTTCCTTGGACAATGGAGCAGACACTCGATGCGATCGAGGAACTTATTCAGGATCGTAAACCGAGCTTCTTTATCACTGCCAACTTGAACTATGCGATGCTCACGGATCAGAATCCCCAGTTACAGGAAGTGAATCGACAGGCCGCGTTCATTTTGGCCGATGGAATGCCCTTGGTTTGGGCCTCGAAACTCCGCGATCGACCTTTGCCCGAACGAGTCACCGGCTCGGATTTGATTTATCGCTTGGCGGAACGGGCCGCTCAAAAAGGCTATCGGCTCTTCCTATTGGGGGCCGGTCCAACCATTGCCGCCCAAGCAGCCCAGCGCCTTCAGGAAAAATATCCCCGTTTACAGATTGCCGGCACCGAGTGTCCTCCCTTTCGGGCCTTGTCGGAACAAGAACATGAAGAACTATTGACTCGAATTCGCTCGACAAAACCCGACATTCTGATGGTTGCGTTCGGTCAGCCCAAAGGAGAGTTTTGGATTGTAAACAATCTGGATCGATTGGGTGTACCGGTTTCCGTACAAGTGGGAGCATCACTAGATTTTGTTGCGGGCGTCGTCAAACGCTCTCCCAAGATATTTCAGAAAATCGGTCTGGAATGGCTTTATCGTCTGCTTCAAGAACCTAAACGGTTAACCGGTCGCTATGTGCAAAACCTTCGTTTTTTAGCAACCGCTTGGTGTGCGAGCCGATTCCGCCGAAAAGAAATTTAGGCGATGATGACCCGCCCCGTGTGCAGGCTTTGGGTAGCCATTTCAATCAAAACGACAGCGGCGAATCCTAATTCGGGAGGACAAAGAGTTTGTCGATCGCGCGTGCGAACCTTATTCAGAAAATCGAGCCACAGGGCTTGTGTTTCGTTGGTGGGAGCATTACCGACCAAAACTTCGTGAGGAGCCGCCGACTTTTCGAGTCGTGCCGGCAGGCTAGATTCGTTGGCAAAAAACTGAACTCCACCTTTAATGAACTTCAGAGTACCAGCCCGCCCTCGAATCACCTCTTCTGCTGGGTAATTACTTAACGTGGTTGAGGTGAGAATAAGTTGACAACCTTCATCATAATCGGCTGTAATCGTGACCATATCGGGGATACTTCGGCCATCGCGTTCCTGATAAAGGCCCCCCAAAGCCATGACTCGGCGTGGTGTTTGCAACCCAGTGGCCGCTAAAAATCGGACTGTGGTAGGATAAAGCCATTCGGTCAGCGGCCCCCCCGAAAAGGTCGCATCGCAACGCCATTGGGCAAAAGTGGTTCGATCGAAGGGCCTTGCCTGCAATTCAGGACCAATCGGCTTTCCTTCAATGCTCTTACCGGAACCTAACCAGTTAGGCCAATCGATCGTTTTCGCAGTCATGGTGGGGATGACCCGATAAAACCGCCACATCCCTCGGGGGTCGGATCGATTGATGGCGAAACTCGCTTGCACTAACGGGCCAATTCGGCCTGCTTGGATCGCCTCCCGTGCTAATTGGCAACTCGGATCGGTCACCCCTTGAACCCCCACGGTGACGACTCGACCCGCATTTCCTGCCCTTTCCACGATCGACTTGGCCTCCGCAGAGGTCCGAGCCAAAGGGCGTTCCACATACACATCCTTGCCCGCTTGGATGGCATCGAGGGTAATGGCTGCATGCCAATGATCGGGGGTAGCAATGCAAACCACATCGACCTCTTTGAGGTCCAGTAATCGTTGATAGTCTTTGGTGACTCGTTGGGTATCGTTCGGATTCAATCCCAGTTTGCGAGCCGTCGGATACAGACCTTGGCTATAAGTTCGTTTGGTAAAATTGCCGACGGGGAATTCTTGAATGAATTCGTCTTCGTGGCCATCCCAAACATCACAAACCGCGACGGGCTGGAGGTTTTGCCCCTCTTTCTGAAATTTTTGGATCAGGTGAACATGAGCCTGTGCCCGAGCGCCGGCACCAATAAAGGCAATCCCCAAACGTTCGTTGGCTCCAAGCACATTCGCATAACTGGAAGCGCTGAGGGTCACTGCAGCCCCCACGGCCGCTCCCGAACGGAGAAAGGCCCGACGATTTACAGGGTTTGATTCATTTTCTGGCATACCATTGATCTTAGCAAATTCCCTTGCAAAATCGTAGTCGATACAAGGAATTCTCCACCACATTTTGAGAATATGGGACAAACGGGAGATGGCAAATCCTCTAACTGAGATGAGAAATTTCATGCTGTGATAACGATAAGAAAAAACGGGGTATAATGAACGGAAACCTGAGGGAGACTGCACGATGAGGAACATCGATCTCACCGAATTACCCGATATCGAATACCCTGCTCAGCCGGAGGAACGATTGGCCGAATCGCAAATCCACTGCGATTACATCACTCTCCTCGTCGATAACCTCCGGCTCCTATTCCGCGATCGTGAACACGAAGTCGGCATTTTTGCCGATCTCGCGTGGTATCCTGTTGCGGGTGATAGTCGAATTTGGATGGCTCCCGATGTCATGGTTTGTTTCGGCGTCCCTCAATATCGACCCGAAGGCCGTGAATCGTACGTTCAACATCGCGAAAATGGCGTGATTCCGAGCGTCGTATTTGAAATTCATTCCAACTCGAACACGAAAAAAGAGATCACAGAAAAACGAGACTGGTACGAAAAGTACGGCGTACAAGAGTTCTATTGGTTATTCACCGATCCCGCCGAAGCACGAGTCTTTCTGCGAGAGGATGATGAACTCAAAGAGCAGATCGTCGGGACAGATTGGACCTCCGAAATTTTAGGAATCCGATGCGATTGGTCGGGTGAGCGATTAGAGATTTATGGACCCAATGGCGAGTTGATGCCACCCCCACGGGAGTATTAGGCCATTCAGGCAGAACGGTTAGCA
>CAZFDX010000033.1:0-2942 GCA_964518325.1 uncultured Alcaligenaceae bacterium
CCGTTGCGTTCTGCCTGAAGTTTCGACTTTATTTCTCTTTCTTGTCTTTCTGTTTCAGTTGAATCTCTTTCCAAATCTCGGAGTAGGCCTCTTTGTCGAAGGGGGGGCACCCCGCAGGATATTGCACCAAGGGATGATCTTTGGCTCGCATCATGGCCGTGCAATAGCTGAAAGTCCGACAGATTCTCTTCCGATCCATGACCCCATGATCTGCCAATTGTTTGATTAAATCGGGCTGAGCTAAAGAAGCTCTTCCTAAACCCACAAAAGAAATTTTGCCGTTGCGGATATTGGCCGCCCCCGCCTGAGGCAAAAATTCTTGAAGGTAGCTATATCCCGTTCCCACCATAGGTAAATGGGGATAAGTTTCTTGCAAAACACCGGCGATCTTGAAATGACGATTAACGCCCACCAAAGGATGCTCCGGCGATTCATAACCATCGGGGGGGGGGTACTCAAAAGGTCTGCCAAAATGAGGCTGAGCGTAGGGGTTCCCCAAGGTGATATTAACTAACGAAACCCCCAGCGATTGCATTTCGCCAATCCAACGGATGGGTTCCGCCAGATGAGCCAAGACGGGCATCGAAGGATCGATCCCCCAACCATTTTCGACCGGAATGGGAGTAAAGACAGGTTCGCCGACGTTGTCGGGACCTTTTTGATAGGGGATACCATCGAAGGCATTCATCCGAGTGGTCAGAATCAGGTGAGGAACTTCGTTGCGGATGGCCGTGATAATCTCGCGGGCCAGCCGCGTGCGATTCTCGAATGAGCCTCCATATTTACCGGACCGGTTTTTCGCGCCGAGAAGTTCGTTGAGTAAATACCGATGGCACTGCTTCACATCAACAAAGTCAAAGCCGACCTCCCAAGCGAGGCGAGCTGCTTGAACATAGTCGGGAATTAGGGCTTCCAACTCGGCATCGCTCAACAAGGGGTAATTCTCATCGACGACGGCACCGGTGGAACGGTCGGCAATCGTTTTGGGATCGAGGAGAGGATCATGGGCCACAATTTGAGGACGGGGATAGCTATAGCGTCCCGAGTGGGTTAATTGCAGGCCGAATAATAGGTCTTGGTCCGAAGAAAAATTTTGGCGATGAGCCTCGCGACACTCTTGCACAAGCCTTGCAAAATGCCCCTTATTTTTCTCGTGAAGGACAATCTGTCGGGGATTCGCCCGAGCCGAGAGATTCACGGCGGTTGCTTCTCCCCAAATGAGTTTGGCCCCCCCCGCTCCGAAACGCCGATAGCGTCGAAAGGTCAACTCGCCGGGCGAGCCATCGAGTTCGCCGTCGCAACCTTCCATAGGATGAATACAAAAGCGATTGCCCACAGGCCGACCCGCCACGGTGATTGACGAGAAGAGAATGCTCAAATCGGTGTCGAATTGAAGGTCAATCCCCAGTCGATCATTCTCTGCTAAAAGATCATCAATCGATTTATATTTGAAGTATTTTGCCACGTTCCCACCTAAGAGAATCGATTTAACAGCCGTTGATTACCATTTTGGCTGGAAGGACTCGTCGCGTTGACGAGAGCGATTAAAGGCATTGCCTAAGGTAAATAAAGCGCGGGCTTGTTCCCGAAAAGCCACGAAAAGATCGTTCTCATCGAGCGCCTTTTGTGCATTCTGATCGTGCTGAGTATAGGTTGCGAAATCCACAGGGATTTGACGTTTAGCAATTTCTTCTTTGACTTGTTCGGTGGCGTGCCGCCATTTGAGAACCAAGTTCCGATCGACGACAGAAGGATACCTTTTGTAGATATTTAACGGACCATTGGTAACCGAAGGTTCCTCCGGTTCCGGCGGAGGGGACTTGGCCAATTGCACCAGTCCGATCGCTCCCGCTGCCAAACTCAGAAAGGTGAAAGCTCCAAACAGGGCCGAACCTGCTTTCCAATCTCGGGCCAAAAAGACCACAAAAAGGGTCGCAAAGACCAACCCCAAGGATAACACCATCAGCGGCCAAGGGACCCGTTTCAGCCAAGCCTTACCTGCTTTTTTCGCCAAACCCGAGAACGAAATTTTGGGGGCCATATACGAATCCTGCGTCTGGCCCACACGCACGATGAGAACCGTGATGTTATCGGGTCCGCCCCGTAGATTCGCCAACTCGACGAGTTGTTTGGCTGCCTCTTGAAGTGGCAGTAACCCCACGAGCGCACCAATCTCGGCAGGCTCAACAAGGTTACTTAAACCATCGCTACACAAAACGAAGGTATCCCCATCGAGCAAGGGGTGAGGCCCCTCGACATCGACTTGCACAAACGTATCAGGCCCCAAAGAACGAACGATCACGTTCTTCTTAATGTCCCCCAAATCTTCCGGAGGGATCCCCATCCGTCGAGCCAGCTCCCAAGCATAGGAATGATCGTAGGTGAGTTGTTCGACCACACCGGCCCGAATGCGATAAGCTCGACTATCGCCGACGTGTGCGATCCAAGCTCCCTCATCCCGAAGAACTAGCCCCGTCGCGGTGGTTCCCATCCCTTTGAATTCGGGGTTCGAGGTGCCAATCGAGAAAAGCCCCGCATTGGTTTCTTGAAAGGCTTTGCGAAGAGCGTTAGCGGGACCTTCGCTGGCATGCTTGGAATAGATCAGGGGAATTTCTTGGGCCGCTTTTGCGCTGGCCTTTTCCCCCACGGCATGCCCGCCCATTCCATCACACACCAAAAATATGTGACCAATCGTTTGCCACGCTTGCCGATTGTCTGCCTGTTGGACAGAATACTCATCTTGATTATGGTGGCGACGAATCCCCACATCGGTCAAGACTGCATGTTCAATCTCTTGAAAAAAAGGCACGGTCTTCGAGTCTCAAATCGGCCAACTTACTGAGGTCTTACTATCCTATACTGTTTGCTTCCGAATGGAAAGAAGGAAACCTTCCCACGCGATCGACTCGGCCCAGAAAAAACTTTGTTGAGACATGTTTTTC
>CAZFDX010000034.1:0-2727 GCA_964518325.1 uncultured Alcaligenaceae bacterium
ACTTTTACAACAATCATAACACGGTCGATGTGGATCGAGCCGACGAACTGAAAGGATAATTTGCCCCTCTCCCCGACACTCCTTCCTTCCACACTCCTCTTTCCCTTTTCCCTCTTTCCTGCTTTCTTCCTCCCCTTTCTCCACGCACTTATCCACTGACCTTGGTCCATGTCCAATGACGATCGCTTGTCTGTTGGACTTCTTCCGCAGAATGCCCTAAGCGCACGACCATTTCACGGACTTCGTCCAAGGTGAGCGCAGCATGTAACGAGTTCCAGAATAATTGCCTCTGATGGGAAGTGGCACCGGCAGCATACAGTTCCACCAAGCGATCAATCTCCGCAGTCGAATCGGGACGGAGTAAATCGCGAACCAGCAGCACCCCTTGCGGGGCCAAAAGACGGGTGATCTCCGCAAAGACCGATTCCGGCTCGGGGATATGATGGATAATACTATTCGACATGATGGCAGAGAAGGAACGATCTGGATAGGGCATTCGTTTGGCATCAATCTTTTGCAAATGAATCCGATGTTCTAGCCCTGCCCGTTTGACGTTCTCGGCAGCCAAAGCGAGCATGTGTTGGGCAGCATCGATGGCGATGATCTCCCCCTTTTGTGATTGACGACAAAATTCAATGGGGATTTGTGCCGTGCCGGTTCCAATATCGAGTATAGGCCCCCGAGCATTCCAGATTTTGAGGAAATCCTCAACAAACAAACGATTGACCGTCGAATGATCCATGCGATCGTAATCGCTGGCCTCCTCGGCCGTGTCCATATATTCGGGTTCAAGAATCCGGTCGATCATCAAGAATCTCTCTTCAATCTTATCTCAGTTCACTCACTGCTCACTCTCTTGCAGTTCCGTTTACTCACAGCTTGCGTCGGTTGAAATTTACTTCCGTTGAATCTCAGTTCGTTGAATCCCACTGAAATCGTGGCTCACTTGCTTGCAAAGCCATGGGGATGCGTCGAATGCCATTTCCAAGCGGTCTGGATAATCTCGGCTAAATCGGTATAGCGTGGTTGCCACCCCAAGATTTGCATGGCTCGCGTTGGGTCTGCCACCAATTCGGCAGGGTCGCCGATCCGGCGTGCGGCTTCCACACAGGGAACTTGGCGTCCCGAGACGGCTTCTACGGTGGTAATGACTTCCCGCACGCTGTACCCCTTACCCATCCCCAAATTGAGATTGAGATGCGTTCCGGCTTCGATCTTCTCTAAAGCCATCACATGGGCCAACGCTAAATCCTCAACATGAATGTAATCACGAATGCAGGTCCCATCCGGAGTGGGATAATCCGTACCGAAAATCTGCAACGGGGGCTTCTGTCCCATGGCAGCTAAGATCGCCAAAGGGATGAGATGCCCTTCATTGCGGTGATCCTCACCGATTTCCCCATCACGAGAAGCGCCCGCTGCATTGAAATAGCGTAAGCAGGCATAGCCCCATTCATAGGCTTGGGCATAATCATCTAACGCTTGTTCGATCATCAACTTGGTTCGACCATAGGGATTAATGGGATTTTTGGGCATATCCTCGGTGATCGGCGTTTTGGGGGGAATCCCATACACGGCACAACTACTCGAAAAAACCACCCGATGGATATGATGCTTCCTCAGCAATTCCAATAGTCCGAGTGTATCGTGAACATTATTGAGATAATACTTGCTAGGATTATGGACCGACTCCCCAACCGAAGCATAAGCGGCAAAGTGAATGACGGCATCGATCGAGTGAGTCACAAAAAAATGATCCAAGCGATCGACTTCGGCTAAATTGCCAACAAGCAAGCGATCCTGTGGGACTGCCTGTTTATGCCCGTAAACGAGGTTATCGTAAATCCAGACATCGTGACCTTTAGCCCGCAGGGCCTTGACGGTATGGCTACCAATATACCCTGCCCCGCCTGTGACTAACACTTGCATGAATATCAAACTCCTCCCACCGTTGGCAACCCCGTCGCCTCGGCAACAGTTCGGGTAATCTCTTGCGATTTCGCTTGGGATAAGCCTCGATAAAGATATGTATCAGGATAGTTATTTTCCGTAGTCAAGGCAGAGTAATATCGAATCGACCACATTGCAAAGTAGGACCAAAAGCCCGCAGCTACCAAAGGAACAATCAACTCGATAACCAAAAAGATCGTCGGACCATCAAATAGAATTGCAAACATCGGTGTGATCGCCCCCATCAACAGAATCAGCAAGACCACAATTTCAGAGAATCCCATCCCTGCATAGGAACCGGCAACCACACCCGAAAAATGTCGCGTGGAAATCTCTTGTTCCGGAGCCGACAAAAAACAATAACGCCACTGAATGACAATTTGGCTTTGCCCTTTCCGATTCCGTTTGACCGTGAGTCGGGAGTAGGTCCCCAACAGGAATGCTTGAAGGACGATAACTATAAAGGCACCAAACAGGGTCGCGGGCGGTTCGTGATTGAGCACATACCCCGCACCAAAAGTAAAGAGGTTAATGAATAAACAGATGATGAAAATCGTCATCCGCACCCGCAGGGGCCACCCTAAAATCCACGTCTTTGAGATCGGTTCGTACTCCCGTTGCACCCTTTTTTTGGTGCGAATATCGTACCCACAATGGGGGCAAATAATCGCATCAAAAGGCCGATCTAAATGGCACGATTCACATTTTTCGGTCGTGATTTCCTTGGCTTCGACCAAATAGGGGAGCATACCATCCGGATCATCCGAGGCCTCATAC
>CAZFDX010000035.1:0-7779 GCA_964518325.1 uncultured Alcaligenaceae bacterium
CCCCGAACCAGCAACGCTGTGCCAAAATAAATGCGTTCACTTTTGTGACCGACCCTTCCCCCCCCTAACGATGTCCCCAGAAGCTATCGTCCCGTTGATCTCTGTCGCTGATCTGCGGGATGCGAGATGCGAGATCGGGAAGCCCAAAGCCCCAAAGGCCTTAACTCCCCACGATCGAGCGTACCTTTGATCCCTGTCGATTGTTCCTATGATAACACTTTCTTGGAGGACATCGTGAAACAGAATCTTCGACTTTTCTTATGTCTCTTGAGCCTGTTATTTTTTGCAGGGACTTCTCCCACAACAGGGCAGAGCGAACCTCTGCAAACCGCGAAAGATCGGCTCGTTGATGTGAAACATATCAAACTCGAATTGAAGGTCGATCTAGACAAACAAACGGTCGATGGGCTTGCTACCTTGGACTATGTTGGCATCCAAGAAACTTCTTATGTGGTGTTAGATGCTGTCGATTTTCAAGTCCGTTCGGTTCAGTGCAATCAAGAAGAAGCGAAATTTCGTCACGATGGAACCCGCTTGTGGATTTCCTTTCCCAAACCGGTGAAAGAATCCGACAAAGGGCAACTCAAAATTTCATACCTCGTTCAACAACCTAAAGATGGCTTGTTTTTCTTCAAACCCACCAAGGCCGAACCCAAAATTCCCACGATGGTTTGGAGCCAAGGGGAAGCGATTACCAATCGCTATTGGATTCCCTGCATGGATCATCCGGGTCAAAGACAATCCAGCGAAATGATCGTCACTGTTGCAGAAGGTTTTGAAGTCATCTCAAATGGGAAATTGCTTTCCAAAAAGAACAATCCAGATAAAACCGTGACCTTCCATTGGAAGCAAGAGAAGGATCATGTGAGCTATCTGATTACCCTTGTCGTCGGAAAGTTTGACGTTGTGGAAGAAGATTGGAAAGGGAAACCGGTACAGTATTTTGTTCCCACCGGTTACAAAAAGGACATCAGCCGAACCTTTGGCCGAACCCGAGAAATGTTGGATTTCTTCTCCCTGCGATTTGGGATCGACTATCCTTGGGAAAAATATGCTCAAGTGATTGTGGAACAATTCACCGCAGGGGGAATGGAAAACACCAGTGCCACCACCCTGACCGATCGGGCCTTACACGATGAACGGGCCTTTTTGGATAGCGATGCCGATGGCCTAATTGCTCACGAACTGGGGCATCAATGGTGGGGCGATTTAGTCACCTGCAAAGACTGGGCTCACCTGTGGTTGAATGAAGGCTTTGCCAGCTACTGCGAAGTCCTTTGGGATGAACACAAAAAAGGGAAAGAAACCGCCCACTACGATTTATACCTCAAATCGAAATCCGCGATTGCCGGTGGCAAGGAACGCCCAATCGTCGATCGGCGCTATGCCTCTCCTCGGATGATGTTCGATGCTCGGGCTTACCCCAAAGGCGCTTGGGTTCTCAATATGTTACGAGCCACCCTTGGCGAAGAGGTTTTCTGGAAAGCCATTAAAACTTACGGGCATGAACATAAGTATCAGTCGATTGAAACCAGTGATTTACGCAAGACTTTGGAACGAGTGAGCGGAAAATCGCTTGAACAATTCTTCTATGATTGGACCGAACGTGCGGGCAATCCGGCCCTCGATATTCAAACCGAATACCAACCCGATCTCAAGCTGGTTCGCGTGGCCGTCAAGCAAACTCAGGCCGGTGAAGCGTTTCATTTTTCTTTACCTGTTCGGGTCGTCGTCGGAGAAAAGGTCATCGACACGAAATTGAACATGAAAGAAAAAGAAATGACCTCTTTTATTCCCGTTGCGGAAGCCCCTGACCGTGTGGAGATCGATCCGGAATTAACCGTTTTAGCAGAATTTAACGAAACCAAAGGTCGGGACCTGTGGAGCAAACAATTGCTTTCGGGGTCCACCGTCGCAAGCCGGATTCGAGCCGCACAACATTTTGGTAAATCGAAAGAAGCCGTCGATCGGGAACTCCTTGCCCAAGCCTTGAACAAAGAAAAATTCTGGGGTGTCGGTATCGAAATCGCCACGGCATTAGGAGAATCGGGCGGGGATTTCTCCCGAGATACCCTCTTGAAGGCCATGACTATCAGCGATCACAAAGTCCGACGGGCCGTGTTCGATAACCTCGCCAAGTTCAAACGCGATGCCAAAGTCATCGATGCCCTTTCCAAAGCGATTCAAGAAGGGGACAAGAGCTATTTCGTCGAAGCGGCTGCCATTAGTTCTTTTGGACAAGTTGCAGAAACCGGCGTGGTCGAAAAATTGCTTCCGCTCCTCACGCGAGAATCTCATGCGGAAGTGATCCGCATTGCCGTGTTGAATGGACTCGCTGCCTCGAAGGACCTTCAGGCGTTAGATGCGATTTTGACTTGGACACAGAAAGGGAAACCCCGTCCTGCTCGTGTCGCGGCTTTAGGTGCCACCGTGAAATTGCTGCAAGCAACAACCCCTAGCGCAGAAGAGAAAAAGAAAGCGCTGAATGCCATCACAGTTTGCTTGACCACCGAAGGCGAGATGCCTGCGATTCGGCGGGCGGCTGTGAGCGCTCTTCGTGACCTCGGGCGGGATGCCTCTCCTTCTTTGGATGTGCTGGAAGCAATCCGCCGCCACGACCCCGATGAGTTTGTGCAAGACCTTGTGAAAAAGGCCATCACTGCGGTGCGAAATAATTCCCCAGTCAATACCGAGATGCAACGCCTCCGCGAAGAACTCGACAAACTCAAACGGGAAAACAATAAGTTCCTCGAGCGACTTGATAAAATCGAGAAAGGGAAAGGGTGGTAATTCCACATGATCAAACAGGGAGAAGAATTGTTCCTCTAGCAAACCGCATGAAGACTCATTCTTTTGTGAATTCACAAGAAGAATCGTTCTGTTAGTAAGTCGGGAGAAGAATCATTCTTCGAGCAATTAGGGAGAAAAATCGTTGAGCGATCGAGCCAACTGGCAACGGGCGCGGGTTGGAATCGTGGCGATTGGCCGAAATGAAGGGGACCGTCTCAAGGCCTGTCTTCAATCGATCGATCTTGAGAATTATCCGACCGTTTATGTGGATTCTGGCTCGACCGATTCGAGTGTTCTCTTTGCGGAATCCTTGGGGGTCGAAGTCGTTCCGCTCGATCTGTCTATTCCCTTCACCGCAGCGCGTGCCCGTAATGCCGGCTGGTTGAAATTAATCGAATTATTTCCCCATCTCCAATACATTCAATTTGTGGATGGCGATTGCGTGATTGAGGCCAACTGGCTGACCTTGGCCGAGCAAACCTTGTCACAAAATCCCGAAGTCTATGCGGTCTGTGGCCGGCGACGTGAACGATTTCCTGAAGCCACGATTTATAACCTCTTTTGTGATATTGAATGGGATACCCCCCTTGGAGAAACGAAAGCCTGCGGCGGCGATGTGATGGTTCGTGTCGATAAACTTCGGGAAATTCAAGGATATAATTCTTCGGTCATTGCGGCAGAAGATGATGAGATGTGCCTGCGGCTGAGAAAATTGGGTGGAAAAATTCTTCGTCTCGATGCCCCCATGACCATTCACGATGCGGCCATGACTCGTTTTTCTCAATGGTGGAAACGAGCCATTCGCTGCGGCTATGCCTACGCGCTGGGGGTCCATATGCACGGAAAAGGACCCGAAAAACATTTTGTGGCCCAACGCCGTCGTTCGCTCTTCTGGGGTTTGTTTTTACCCGTTTTTGCGTTGTCCTTGGCGTGGCCTACTTATGGAATTTCTTTGGGGTTATTTCTGCTTTATCCCGTGAGTGCTTATCGGGCAATTCAACACACACGCCGACGAGGCAAATCGTGGAAGGCCAGCATCGCCTATGGTATCTCTTGTGTGATTGCCAAATTCCCTGAAGCCTGGGGGATTCTCCGTTTCTTTCGAGATCGGCTTCGTAAAAAAAATGCCGTGATTATCGAATACAAATAACTCTACGGTTTGAGATGTTCCTTGATGAAATTCATGGCCGTCGCCAAGGCTTCTTTTCGATCTTTGTCGGTACCTAAATCGTGGTTGCCCCCTTTGATCGTCAGTAAAGTTTCTTTCACACCCGCTTTCTTAAGCACTTCGTGAAGAGCTGTGGCCTGTGAGTACGGAACAATATCATCGTTACTCCCGTGAATGGTCAGGATTGGCGGAGAATCTTTCGTCACTTTAGTAATCGGGGAGGCATCTTCGTAGATTTTTTCTTTGCGATCTTCGGTCCCTAAAAGGGTGCTAATAATCTCACGCGAATTCATTTTCGAGCCACTTTTTAAAAGGAGATCCCCTAGGGGACTGGATTGAAAATTCCGCAAGTCGGTCGGTCCACAGATATTCACAACCCCCTTGAACTCACAATCTTTTACCTTGCTTAATCCCAGCAATAAAGCTAAATGCCCCCCTGCCGAGGCGCCGAGGGTCATCACCCGTTTCGGATCGATTTTGAATTTCTCTTTTTCAGAAATCAAGAACTTCAGTGCGGTGGTACAGTCATCTATCTGAGCGGGGAATTTGTGTTTTGGAATCAACCGATATTGAACCGAAGCGGAGGCAATCCCCATTTTGGCCATGTTCAATTGATAGTCCTTGTAGTCACCTTTGTTTCCTCCCATCCAAGCTCCGCCGTGAATGCACACAACTAAAGGGAAGGGGCCATCGCCCGCCGGCCGATAAAAATCGAGCTTAAGCTCTTGCATATCGATCTTGGTGTAAACCACATCTTTTTCGATAACGGGGTCCGCAGCATACAGCGATCCCAACAGCACCAAAAAGGTCATCAAACTGGGGAGGGTCTTCATTTTGACTCCTAATAAACTAGAGGAACACTTATTTTACTAAGGTGGAAAGGCGAAAGTTTCAGGAATGCGAAATGAGCATTCATTGAACATGAGCCGTCATCATTCCCTCTCCCAAAAGGAGATTCCTCCTCTTCATTCCGTTTGGCAACAGGAAAGGTTTACGGTTGTGGACTAGCTCAAAGGGGTCAGGGACCGCACTGGCTCTTCATCCCCTCTGGCAGCGGGAAAGGTTTACGGTGGAAGAATGAATGCACGCTACTTCTAAAATGCTCGAAAAATGATTAAACCTTCAGAACAATCAGCTCAGCTCTTCAGAACGCGTGCTTCTTCCAAAATGCTCCAAAGTTGATCCCAAACCATTTCCACATTGGGCACGGCCTCCCCGCGTTTCCATGCTTGGGCCGCACTTTGTAAACATTCAAGGCAATCTTCCCGAACACGGGCATCCGAAACTTTACGAACCTCCCCGATCACCATGGGCTTTTTTCCAACACTCGAAGGTTTTGGCTTCTGAGGATTGGCCGCATCGAGGGCTTCGTTACAGAGTTGATCGGTTCGTTTATTTTGTTCCCGTCGAATATGTTGAATCTCAAACTGCTTGAAGCCTTGGATCAGATTTTGGGCTTCGGTGTAAAGGGTCAACAACTCAGGATTTTTGACCCGATATTCCCCTTTGATTTGTTTCACCAACAATTCGCTATCCGAGCGGACAGCCAACGACTTCACGCCCAGTTGCCGAGCTACGTTCAGTAAAAGCAGCAATGCCCGATACTCGGCAACATTATTGGTTGCTTCGCCGATTGTCTCGGCTTTTTCGATCGGGGAATTCCCATCGATCGTTAGGGTAAAGGCAATCGCTGCGGGTCCCGGATTTCCGCGTGCTGCCCCATCAATATGGGCCACGGCCTGTTGATTCATATGCCACTCCGTTTGATTCATACAATTTTATCAGGACGATCTTCTTAGTGAGTTAAAACTTTTGAATGAACTGCTCAAAACTTCTCGTAATTGAAACCTCGGAACGAACGGGTCAGGTCGGGCTTGTCGATAATGGTCAGCTGATCTTCGAGCAAAAACTCGATGCCATCAAAAAACGATCCAGCGATCTCGCCGAGGTCATGGCAACCCTTCTTAATCACGCCGGTTGGAAACCCAAAGACCTCACGGGGGTTGCTGTCGGGCAGGGACCGGGAAGTTTTACCGGCCTGCGTGTGGGCATTATCTCGGCCAAAGTCTTGGCTTACACCTTGCAAATTCCCCTATTCGCTGTGCCGACCTTTGAAACTCTCGCATTTCAGGCCCCTTCCGATGTCACTTGTATCTCTGTCATTTCAGACGCACTGAAAAAAAAAGTCTATTCTCAAACTTTCATCCGCCACCCTCAACAAGTCTGGGTGGAACAAATCCCTCTCCAAATTCAGCCTTTCGATCAATGGAAGGCATCTGTGGGACCAACCACTTGGGTCACTGGGCCCGGACTCGCTCTGAAAGATTGCGATACCCAACGGCTGCGTATGTTGGATGCCTCGCTGTGGTCCCCTAACCTCAAAACCATCACCGAACAAGTGATCCATTTTCCCAAGCGATACGAATCGGATTATTGGCAGCTCGAACCAATCTATGCCCGAGGAAGTTACGCGGAAGAAAATTCCTCACCAATGCCGTAACTCGTGAATTTTCCCGACCCATTCTTCCTTTGGCTTTCCAAAATACTATTAATGGTGTGTGGAACCGTCGGAGTTTTTGGGATATTGACCATGGCAACACCTACCCCACTGATGCTCAAGCGAGAGGGAGATGCCCTAGCAATCTCTTGGTCAGATGGTAAGCAATCTCTGATTCCTTGGCGTACTCTTCGTAAGGCTTGCCCCTGTGCTGCCTGTAACGAAGAGCGCTCCAAGCCCGCTGATCCCTTCCGGATTCTCTCGGATCGCGAACTTGCTGCCGGCGCTCCCTCACCCACTCTGGTGATCCCGAAAGGTCGCTATGCTTACCAGATTTTTTGGAATGATGGTCACGATACCGGAATTTATACACTCGAATTTCTTTACGAATTAGCTTCAAAACAGGAGTCCTAACCTATGCAATCTCAAACGCCCAATCCGCAACCGCAACCGCAAGCGTCTGCGGTTCCCCCCGCTCTGGCCGGCGTCCAACATGTTGTTGCTGTTGCCAGTGGAAAAGGGGGTGTTGGTAAATCGACCGTGGCAGCGAACTTGGCTTTGGCATTGTCGAGTTTCGGTCAGAAGGTTGGGCTGATGGATGCCGATATTTATGGTCCCAGCGTGCCGATGATGATGGGATTAAACGCGGTCGATCCCCAAATTGCGAATTTTCCCATCGAAAAATATGGCCTGAAACTAATGTCCCTTGGCTTCCTCCCCGATGCCGGACGAGGGGTTTTGCTTCGAGGCCCTATGGTCGGTAAATGGGTCACTACCTTTCTAACTCAGATTCCTTGGGGAGAACTCGATACCCTTGTGATCGACATGCCCCCCGGAACCGGCGATGCTCAACTATCGTTGTGCCAAACCGCCCAAGTTGCCGGTGCGGTCATCGTCACTACCCCGCAAGATGTCAGCCTGATCGATGCCATCAAGGCTTTGAATATGTTCCAACAATTGCGGACCCCTGTTTTGGGGATTATTGAGAATATGTCGTATTTTATCGGGGATGATGGCAAACGATACGAAATCTTTCGGCACGGGGGGGGGCAAAAACTCGCAAAAGAAGCGGGCGTTCCTTTCCTTGGCGAATTGCCGATTGATCCGCGAGTTGCGGAATGTGGCGATCGTGGGGAACCCATCTTCCGCCGCGTTCCCGATTCTCCGGTGAGCCGTGCCTATATCGAGGTGGCTCAAAAGGTAATCGATTCGTTGAAAGCTCAACCCAACGACAGTCTACCCAGCGTTCAATTATAACCCAATAGGATACTTGATCTGTTCGCAGATCACGTCGAGCTTCTTGCCTCGTAGGAACAAGCCATTC
>CAZFDX010000036.1:0-2487 GCA_964518325.1 uncultured Alcaligenaceae bacterium
TTGGAGAACAACAGGCAGCCTGAGCCGGAATCGGTTTGGGTTTCGTCGTTGTTGGCGGGGCACAGGAAGCGCCGGATGTTCCCTTGAAGCAGCAACAACTTTGGGCTAATTGAGAATCGATCGGGCAACCACAAGGGGTCATTTCCACTGGGGTTTGCCCATCTTCGCTAAATGTTAAAGTTGGTACCCCCAATGCGCCAAGGGCTTGGCCTAGAATGGCCAATAGCACGAGCAGGCGTTGGGAGAGGATCAACATCATCGTTCCATCTAAAAAGAAGAACTCATCGGGATAGTATCGCTTTCCAAGGGAAACGTCAACACCCTACCAAAGAAGGAATAAGGGAATTTTTGAAAATCCGAATCGCCCGAACCCTGCTGATGGAATTTCCGAAGCTCTCCTACGAGAGGATGTGGGAATTTTTGAAAATGGGGATCGAGAAACTATCAAGATAACTGGCTCGATCCCTATCCCCTTGCTCAAGCGTGAACGCAGGCCTTGAACCCTTCTTCTAATTCTTTTCGATTGAGGTTTCGACCGATGAAGATCATCTTGTTGACCCGAGGAGTATTTCCCCAAGGACGGTCGGGGCGTCCCTCGAAGGACATGTGAACCCCTTGGAAAATAAATCGGTTCGGGTCGCCTTTGATGCTCAGAACCCCTTTCATTCGGAAAATATCTTGGCCGCGAGCTTGCAGAAGAATTCGCAGCCATTCATCCAATTTTTTGACGTTCATATCTCCCGCGAGGGTAATGCCGACTGAGCTGACATCTTCTTCGTGATGGTGATCGAGCTTGAAGCGCCGGCTGGCTACGGGACCGATGACCCCTTCGGGACCTTTGATTTTCATCTGATATTCGTCAGGATGTTCTTGGAAGAATAAGGCGTAGTATCCGTTCTTGGGAATCTCGACTTTTACATGGGTATGGCCGTGCGGATGAAGATGGAATTTTTCTCCACGGGGTTTGATCGTGACTTTGGCCTCGTGATGGTGCGATTCCGAAGCCCCGCCACCACAGCAGCCCCCTTCGTGGGAAGTCGGATTCACCACATCTAACGATTTACTGCCATGACTGTGCGAATGGCTCGGGGAATGCCCCTTCTCTTCGCTGGTGGATTTTTCCTCGCCATGACTGTGGCTGTGGGAATGACTATGGGAATGACTGTGCGAATGATCGTGGCCGCAATCGTCGTGGCTATGCTCACCAAACGCCATGGAAGCCATATCGGCCAAGGCGGCCACCGCGTCGATGGTGCCGGCGGCGGCGGGGAGTAAGACCACATCGAGATGGCTATCGGCCCGACCTTCGAGAACCATCTCGTAGGTGCCGGCATCGAATTTGTAGACCCCTCCCCAAGCGAAGGGGCGTTCTTCCTCCAGAAATTGCGGGTCCCCCTTCATGATTCGATCCAGATCAAACGCCCCAACATTCAGCACTTTGTCCAGATCGATTTGGCTTTGGAGCGTGCGGTAGATTTTGGTGGTTCCGTTGAGGCTCCGAATGCGAGCTTCCAATTCTTCCAATTCCGCAGGGGTCACCAGATCGATTTTGTTCAGCAAAATGACGTCGGCAAAGGCCAGTTGCTCTTGCACTTCGTGAGAATCCCAGTGCATGTGAACGTGCTTGGCATCCACCAAGGTGACGATTCCATCCAGTTTGGTCTTCTCCTTAACTTCTTCATCCATGAAAAAGGTTTGGGCAACAGGGCCGGGATCGGCCATACCGGTCGTTTCGATCAGGATGTAATCGAATTTATCGCGACGTTTCATGAGCTTATTGATGATGCGAATCAAATCGCCGCGCACAGTGCAGCAAATGCAGCCGTTATTCATCTCGAAAATTTCTTCTTCCGCTTGAATGACCAAATCCTGATCGACCCCCACTTCACCAAATTCATTCTCAATGACGGCAATGCGTTTGCCATGATTAGCCGTGAGAATATGATTCAGCAAGGTCGTTTTCCCCGAACCCAGAAATCCCGTGAGTACGGTGACGGGTGTTTTGTTCGTTTTACTCATAATCGCTCCAACAAAGGTACTTCAGATTTTGTACCCGAAACATAATCCCCTTACCAGAATGGTAGACAAAAAACGCTAGGGGGTCTTCAAGAATTCGTTAAGAAGGTGAAGTTCGTTACCAAATACAATCAAGGCAAAGCCAATAAAATAATGTAAGCAGAGACCATAAATCCACAAACGATATAACACAGAGCCGATAAAACGCAGAGCCGATACAAGCACAGACGAAAAACGCTGCCGATTGCCGATACGAGCCAAAGCGATTAAGGATGAAGGGGTATGATTGCAACAGAACAGACCGAACATGAATTAAAGGGTAACCCCATTCCCCCTCCTGTTGAGTGGTCCGGTCGGTTAGGTTCTCGGGGACAGTTGCTATTTCAACGCTATTTCACTTGGGGGGGGCTGCGTCGCTTGGGTTGGGCAGGAAGCCTGATTCCGGCGATTCGATATTGGGAGCAACACTAC